>NZ_JBVIFS010000011.1:0-229313 GCF_055571215.1 Streptomyces sp. NPDC030995 | reverse complement strand
CCGCAGGGGCACCGCCCCACCCCGAAGCCACCGACCCGGGTGATCCGGCCGCACAAACCCAGCCCCGCCGGCGCTTGAGGCGCGGGGGTCCGGGGCGGAGCCCCAGGACGCGGCGGCGGAGCCGGACACCGCGGGCGGTCACCGCGTGGCCATCCGCGCGGCGAGCGCAAGGGTCCGGTGGGCGGCAGCCACCACCGCCGGGTCCACGAAGCGGCCGTCGGGCAGGGCCAGCGCGCCCGGGGTCGCGCGGGCCGCGGTCAGGACCTCCACCGCGGCGCTGACCTCCTCGGGCGCCGGGAGGTAGGCCCGTTCGATCACCGGGAGCTGGCGGGGATGGATCGCCGCCCGGCCGAGGAAGCCCAGGGACCGGCCGCGCGCACAGGAGGCGGCCAGCGCCTCCAGGTCCCGGATGTCGGGGAAGACGGACTGGGCGGGCGGCGCCAGCCCCGCCGCGCGGGCCGCCACCACCACCCGGGAGCGGCACCAGTCCAGGCCCGCCTCCGCGCTCACCGCCAGGTCGGCCCGCAGGTCCGCCTCGCCGAGGGAGAGCCCGCGCAGCGCGGGGTGCGCGCGGGCGATCTCGTACGCGCGCTCCACGCCCAGCGCCGATTCGAGCAGGGCGTGCAGGCTCACCCCGCCGGTGCGGAGCGCGACCGCGCTGACCTGCTCGGGGGCGCTGATCTTGGGCAGCCGCAGCCCCGCGAGGCCCCGGAGCCCCGCGAGGGCGGTGAGGTCGGCGCCGCCCCAGGGGGAGTCGAAGGCGTTGACGCGTACGTGGACGGGGACCGGGGGCCGCTCGGCGAGCAGTTCGGCGGTGGCGGCGCGGGCGTACTCCTTGCGGGAGACCGGTACCGCGTCCTCCAGGTCCACGATGACGGCGTCCGCGCCGCAGCCCAGGGCTTTGGCGACCACCTGCGGGCGGTCGCCCGGGGCGTACAGCCAGGTCAGGATCACAGCGCCCCCTCCTTGCGCAGTGCGGCGATCTCGGCTGCGGTCAGCCCGAGCTCGGCCAGCACCTCCTCGGTGTCCGCGCCGTGCGGGCGGCCGGCCCAGCGGATACCGCCGGGCGTCTCGGAGAGCCGGAAGAGGATGTTCTGCATCCGCAGCGGGCCGAGCTCCGGGTCCTCGATCTCGGTGACCGTGTCGAGGGCCGCGAACTGGGGATCGGCCATCACGTCCCGGATGTCGTAGACCTGGGCGACGGCCGCCTCGGCGTCCTCGAAGGCGGCGACCACCTCCTCCGCCTTGTGCCGGGCGATCCAGCCGCCGACCGCCTCGTCCAGGACGGGCGCGTGGGCGGCCCGGCCGGACCCGGTCGCGAACCAGGGCTCGGCGATCAGCTCGGGCCGGCCGACCAGCCGCATGACCCGCTCCGCGATGGACTGGGCCGAGGTGGAGACCGCCAGCCAGCGCCCGTCCGCGCTGCGATAGGTGTTGCGGGGGGCGTTGTTCGTGGAGCGGTTGCCGGTGCGGGGCTGGACGTAGCCGAGCTGGTCGTACCAGATCGGCTGCGGGCCGAGCACGGTCAGGATCGGCTCGATGATGGCCAGGTCCACGACCTGCCCGTGCCCGGTGCGGTCGCGGCCCGCGAGGGCGGTCATCACGGCGTACGCAGTGGTCAGCGCGGCGATCGAGTCCGCGAGCCCGAAGGGCGGCAGGGTCGGCGGCCCGTCCGGCTCCCCCGTGATCGCGGCGAAGCCGCTCATCGCCTCGGCGAGGGTGCCGAAGCCCGGCCGGTGGGCGTACGGGCCCTGCTGGCCGAAGGCCGTGACGCGGGTCAGGATCAGCCGCGGGTTCGCCGCGGACAGCTCGGGCCAGCCCAGACCCCACCGCTCCAGGGTGCCGGGGCGGAAGTTCTCGATGACCACGTCGGCGGTGGCGGCGAGGCGCAGCAGCGTGTCCCGGCCGCCCGGCGTGGACAGGTCGAGGGTCATCGTCCGCTTGTTCCGGCCGAGCAGCTTCCACCACAGGCCGATGCCGTCCTTGGCGGGTCCGTGACCGCGGGAGGGGTCGGGGCGGTCGGGGTGCTCGACCTTGACGACCTCGGCCCCGAAATCCCCCAGCAGGGTGGCGGCGAGCGGTCCGGCGAACAGCGTGGCGAGGTCCAGGACGCGCAGCCCTTCCAGCGGCCCGGCCGTGGTCACGAGGCGGCTCCGGGCTGCGCCGCGGCGAAGGAGTCGGTCTCCGCGCGGGTCGGCATCGAGTCCTGCGCGCCCGGGCGCTGGACGGAGAGCGCGGCCGCCGCCGAGGCCCAGCGCAGCGCCTCCGGCATCGGCCGGCCCTCGCCCAGGGCCACGGCGAGGGCGCCGACGAAGGTGTCCCCGGCGGCGGTGGTGTCCACGGCCCGGACCCGGGGCGCGGGCACGGTGAGCGGCTCCCGGCCGCGGGCCGCGTACAGGGCGCCGGCCGCGCCGAGGGTGATCACCACCTCGGGCACGTCGCCCAGCAGGGCCGCGGCGGCCTGGCGGGGGTCGGTGAGCCCGGTGAGGGCGGCCGCCTCGTGCTCGTTGGGGACCAGCAGGTCGGTGGCGGCGAGGAGTTCGGCCGGCAGCGGCTGGACGGGGGCCGGGGTGAGCACCGTACGGACGCCGTGCGCGCGGGCGGCGCGGGCGCCGGCGAGGACGGCGGGGAGGGGCAGTTCGAGCTGGAGGAGGAGGCAGCCGGCGGCGGCGATCCGGGCCTCGTCCCCCGCCTCCAGGCCGGTGACGTGGGCGTTGGCACCCGGGATGACGATGATGCTGTTGCCGCCCTCGTCGTCCACGGTGATGTGCGCGGTGCCGCTGGCGCCCTCGACGGTGCGCAGGGCCGCCGTCTCGACCCCGGCCGCGGTGAGCGCGGAGCGCAGCCGTACGCCGAACTCGTCGGCCCCGACCGCGCCGATCATCATCACCTCCCCGCCGCAGCGGGCGGCGGCCACGGCCTGGTTGGCGCCCTTGCCGCCGGGGACCGTGCGGAAGGCGCGGCCGGTGACGGTCTCCCCGAGGCGGGGGGCCTTGGGGACGTAGGCGACGAGGTCCATGTTCGTACTGCCGAGCACGGCGATGGCCGTCATGAGCGTGCTGCCTCCTGTGCGGTGAGGTGGGCGAGGGTGTCGAAGCCGATGCCGTCGAAGCCGGGGACGGTGGTGGCGAGGCGGTTCTTGAGGGGGGCGGCCCAGCGGTCCGGGATGTCCTGCGGCGAGCCGGCGACGAGGGCGGCGAGGGCGCCGGCGGTGGCTCCGTTGGAGTCGGTGTCCCAGCCGCCGGACACGGCACGGCAGACGGAGTGCGTGAAGTCCCCGTCGGCGTGGGTGAGGGCGGCGGTGATCAGGGCGGTGTTGGGGACGGCGTGGACCCAGTGGTGGTGCCCGTAGCGCGCGTGCAGCCGGTCGACCACGAGGTCGAAGTCGGCGCGGCGGAACTCGTGGGCGGTGGCGAGGGCGAACCGGACGGCCCCGGCGAGGCGGGAGCGGGGCGGTACGGCGGCCAGCCCGGACCGGAGCGCGGTGTGGACGTCGGCGTGGCCGGTGGCGGCGGTGGCGGTGGCGGCGGCGACGAAGAGGGCGGCGTAGACGCCGTTGCCGGTGTGGGTCAGGGCGGAGTCCCGGTAGGCCTGGGCCGCGGCGGCGGCCGGGTCGCCGGGGTTGGTCCAGCCGTGGACGTCGGCGCGGATGAGGGCGCCGATCCACTCGCGGAAGGGATTGCGGTGGGTGGCGGTGGCGGGCGGCTCCAGCCCGAGGAGCAGATTGCGGTACGCGAGGCGCTCGGCGGTGAAGGTCCGGCCGGCCGGCAGCTCGTCGAGCCAGAGGCGGGCCACGTCGGCGGTGGTGAAGCCCTTGCCGTGCCGCTGGAGCAGGAGCAGGCCGAGGAGGGGGTAGTTGAGGTCGTCGTCCTCGGGCATGCCGTCGATGTTCTCGGCGAGGGAGGTGGGGGCGGAGCGGCGGTTCCAGGGATGCGCGGCCAGTACCTCCGGTGGGACGCCGCGGGCGGTGAACCAGTCGTCGATCGGCCAGTTGCCCGCGGCGCGGGCAAGGGTGCGGATGGCGTGCAGGGGCAGCTTCTCGACGGGCTTCCCGAGCAGGCACCCGACGGCCCTCCCGAGCCATGCGGCTTCCAGCCGGGTCGCCAGGTGGGGGTCCAGCCCGCCGGGCCAAGGTTCCGCTCCGCGGGCGGGGCGCTCCGGTGTCGGCCCGGCGGGCTCCCGCTCCGCGGATGGAGCGAGGGTGGCGGGCGCCGCTTCCGCGGCCCGGGTGGTGGCCGTGGTCCCGGCCCCGCTGGGCAGAGCCTGCGCTGCGCGGGCCGGTGCGGGGCCGGCGCCGCCGTGCGCCGCCTCCGCGGCCCGGGTGGCGGCCGCGCCTGCGCCGTGCGGTGGTGGGCCCTCCGGCCAGGTGGCGCGGATGGACTCCCAGGAATCCGGTTCGTCGGGGGAGAGCGGGGAGGGGAGCTGCGCGAGCTCGTCCAGCAGGCGCGAGGCCAGGGCGCGGAGCTCCGGCGGGGCCGGGGTGGGGGAGGCCCCGGCGCGAGCGGGGGCCGGGTGGCCGCCCGCCGCCAGCCAGGCCCGCCGGGCGGGCTCCGGGTCCCGTCCGTCCTCGGCCGCCTGGCGCAGCTCGTGCCCGATCAGATCCTCGGGCTGCGCCCAGGTGAGCCGTACGGGATCCGGCGCGGGTTGCCCTGCGGGCAGCCGGGAGGTTGCGGGGCGCGGCTGCGGACGGTGGGGGTCCGGACCGGCCGGGGCTGCCGCCGGGGGCTGGGGGCGGGTCCTGGTCGTGGTGGCGGGCGCCGGGGTGGGCTGCGTGCCGGTCAGGCGTACGGCGTTCCCGGCGGGCGGCACCGCGGTGGCCGGCTTCGGTTTTCGCGGGTCCGGCTCTTGGGAGCCTGGCCGGTGCGGTGCCGGGGTGCCCGGGCCCGGGCCTGACCCGGCGGCGCCCGTGGCCCTGGGGCTTGGCCGGGGCTCGGTGGTGGTCCGGGTGGCGCCTGGGGTTCCCTGGCCCGGGCTGGGCCGCGGGGTGGCTGGGCCCGGGCCGGGATGGGTGGGCCGCGGGGTGGCTGGGCCCGGGCCGGGATGGGTGGGCCGCGGGGTGGCTGGGCCCGGGCCGGGATGGGTGGGCCGCGGGGTGGCCCCCCCTGAGGTGCGGCCCGCCGGGGGCGAGGGGCAGGGTGGGGTCATCGGGGGGTCGCGAGGGTGGTGAAGGCCGACTCGTGGGAGCGGCGGCGGGACTGGTCGAGGGCGAAGATCTCGCGGGCCACAGCGGCCAGCGACCCGGCCGGGGCGTGCAGGTCGAGGCGGCTGGCCTCGGCCACCTGTTTGGCCCAGGCGGCCGGGACCGCGGCTTCGCCGCCCAGGGCTCCGGCGATCGCACCCGCCATGGTGGCGATGGAGTCGCAGTCCCGGCCGTAGTTGACCGCGCCGAGCACGGAGGTCTCGTACGCCCCGTCCGCGATCAGCAGCATGCCCAGGGCGATCGGGAGTTCCTCGATGGCATGGAGGCGGGAGGGGCGGCGGGCGTCGAGCGAGGGGTTGCGGTAGTCCGGGCCGACCGAGTCGTACGGGGCCACCGCCGCCCGGAGGGGGACCAGGGCCGACTCGAAGTCCCGGTGGCGGGAGGCGGCTTCCGTCACCGCGGCGATGGCCGAGCGGGTGCCGTCCTTCGCCAGGGACAGGGCCGTGTCCACGACCGAGGCGGCCGTCGCCCCCGGCAGGCACGCCGCCGCCACCGCCGCCGCGAACACGCCCGCCGCCTCCCGCCCGTACGAGGACTGGTGCGCGCCGGCGATGTCCAACGCCTCCGCGTAAGCCCCCGCCGGGTTGCCCGCGTTGGCGATGCCCACCGGCGCCATGTACATCGCCGCGCCGCAGTTGACGATGTTGCCGCTGCCCGCCTCGCGGGGGTCGGCGTGCGCGTAGTGGAGGCGGGTGACGATCCACTTCTCCGCCAGGAAGATCCGCTGCAACGGCAGGGCCTCCGCCTCCAGTTCGGGGATCCAGCGGGGGACGGACATGAGGTCGGGGACCAGGTGCTCGGCGATCGCATAGGCGTCGAGATGGTCCCGTACGGCCTCGTAGACGCGTACCAGCGCGTGCGTCATCAAGGTGTCGTCCGTGACGTGCCCGTCGCCCTTGTGGTACGGGGCGATGGGGCGGGCCGTGCGCCAGTTCTCGTACCACGGGCCGACGATGCCGTGGACGCGGCCGCCGTGCCGTTCCACGATCTGGTCCGGGGTCCAGCCCTCCACAGGGCCGCCGAGCGCGTCGCCGACGGCGGCCCCGACGAGGGCGCCGGTGGCCCGGTCCTCCAACGTGAGCGTCATGTCCGAATCATCCCCTGGGATTTGGGTGAAGTGAGCTCCGTACGCGCGAGGAGCGCGGCGAGTTCCACGAGGTCGGTGCCGGCGAGGCGGGGGAGGGCGCAGCCGGAGAGGGTGCGGCAGGCCTCGCGCCAGGCGGCGGGGATCGAGTCGCCGCCGCCGAGCGCGCCGGTGAGCGCGCCGGCGAGGGCGGGGGCGGAGTCCGCGACGCGGGACAGGCAGGCGGCGGCCGGGACGGCCTCGGTCATCCTGCCGCGGGCGGCGGTCGCGAGGGCGAGGGCCACGGGGACGGTCTCGGCGGCGGCGATCCCGTAGCTGTAGACGTGGTCCACGATCTCGTGTTCGAGGGTGGGGACGATGGCGAAGGCGCCGCCGTCGGTGTGCGTACGGGCGAGCTTGACGGCGTGGCGGGCGTTGCGCCCGATCTCGGTGGCCTCGGGGAGCTGGGCGAGGGCGGCGTCCACGCAGGCGTCGACGTCCGCGGTGGCGAGGGCGGTCGCGATGGCGGCGGCCATGGCGCGGGCGCCGTGGACGCCGTCGCCGTCCTGGGTGTAGCGGGCGTCGAACTCGGCGAGGTCGGCCGCCGCGCGGGCGTCGCCGGGGTGGACGACGGCGAGGACGCAGGCGCGGATGCAGGCGGCGTCGTCGAAGTAGTGCGGGTTGTCGTGGCCGGTGGCGGGCGGGCGCAGGCCGGTGGCGAGATTGCCGAGGCCGGCGCGGACGGAGATCCGGGCGCGGAGGGGGAGTACGGCGGACTCGACCTCGGGGGCCCGCTCGGCGGCGGCCGCCACTTCGCTTGCGAGGGCGTTCCACGCGAGGTCGATGGCGGCGCGCATGCGCCTGGACCGGCTGAGGTCGGAGAGCAGGACGCCGGCGGCGGTGAGGACGGACTCGGCGACGAAGGCCGCCCACTCGGCGTCGTCGGAGGGGCCGAGGCGCAGCGGTTCGGGGGGCTGGTTGAGGGCGATGGGGACGGGGAGGGTGGTGGTGGCGTTCTGCTCGGCGAAGGTGTCGAGCTCGCGGGTGAGGCGGCGGGTCCACTCGGGCATCCGGCTGGCGCGGTGGCGGGCGGCGGGCCACCCGGCCGCGTCGCCTGCGGCGAGCCCGAGGAGGAGGCCCTCGATGCGGCGTTCCCCCGCGGGGGGCTCGGCGGGGTGTTCCGTGACCCGGGCCGTGGTCGTACAGGCCTGCGCGCGTGCGGTGTCGGCTGCGCCGGCGGGGGTGCCGGGGCTCCGGACCACGGCCCGGAGCCCGGTCGTGGCGGGGCCGGAGATCTCCCCCACCCCACCCCCACCCGGGCCCCCGCCCCCCGCTTGCACGATGCGCCCGGCCAACGCGGCCCGCTCCGCGGGGGCGGCGGGGAGGGCGGGCAGCGTTGCGTGCGGGCGATGCCCGGGCGGCGGCGCCGGCGGCGGTGCAGTGGCCCGGTCGGCGGGCGCGGCGTGCCAGTGTTCCGGCGGGGCCGTGGGGGGCTGTGCCGCGGGCCCCCGTTCCGCTGGGGTGGCCGGCATTGTGGGGGGCTGCGGCTGGGGCTCCGAGTGGGGTGCGGGTGGCCGGTGGGCGGCTGACGTGGCCGTCAGGGCTGGGCGTGGCCGGTGCTCCGGCGCGGCCGCGGCGGGCTGGTCCCCCGGACCTCGTTCCGCTGGCGCGGCCGAGCCCCCCAAGCCCCCCGAGCCCCCCGAGCCCGCCAGACCGGCCGGGTCCGCCAGGCCAGCCAGGTCTGCCGAGCCCGCCACTGCCGCCGAGCCTGCCGGGTCCGCCAAGCCCGTCGGGGCCGCCCGGCCCGCCACTGCCGCCGGGGGTGTCGTGGGTGTCCGGAGTTGTGGCGGGGTTGTGGGTGGGGGGTTCGCGGGGGTCATCGGGGGGCCTCGTATTCCGGGGTGAGGAGGTCCGCGATGTCCAGGACGTGGTAGCCCCGCATCGAGGGGAGACAGCTGCCGCGGACCGGGCCGATGGCCGAGGACCAGGCGGCGGGGATCGCCGCCGCGCCGGACAGTGCGCCGGCCAGGGCGCCCGCCACCGCCGCCGTGGTGTCCGCGTCGCGGCCCATGTTGACCGCGGTCAGGACCGACGAGGGGAAGTCGCCCCGGCACGCCGCGAACGCGCCGAAGGCCAGGCCGACGGCTTCGGGCGCCAGGTCGGTCCAGGGATAGCCGCCGATGACCACCGCCGAGCGCACCGCCCGTTCGCCGCGCGGGGCGGCGGTGACCGCCCTGCGCAGGGAGCGGGCCGTCCAGGAGTCGGAGGGGATGACGGAGAGGGCCGCCGAGACGACCGAGGCGGGGGAGCCGCCCGCCATCGCGGCGGCGACACCGGCGGCCACCGCCTGGCCGCCGTAGATGCCCTCGCCGTCATGGCTGACCGTGCCGTCGATGGCGACCAGCCGGGCCGCCTCCGCGGGCCGGCCCGCCGCGAAGACGCCGAACGGCGCCGCCCGCATGGCGAGACCGTCCGACCACGCGTGCCGGTGCTGGGCCGAAATGGGGGCCGCCAGCCCGCGGCGGAGGTTCTCCAGCGTGCCGCGCTCCGAGAAGCCCGCGCCGCGGAACGGACCCTCGTCGAGGTCCGCGATCCAGTGGTGCCAGGCCCGCTCCACGTGGGCGACCGTCAGCGCCGAGCCGTGGCGGGCCAGCAGCAGCCCCGAGAAGATCGCGTACTCGGTGTCGTCCGTGCCCGCCGGGTCCTCCGACACGAAGCCTTCGATGCGGCCCCATTTCGCCCGGATCTCCGACGGCTTCATGTTCTCGGCGGGGGCGCCCAGCGCGTCGCCCACCGCGAGCCCGAGAAGAGCGCCCCTGGCCCGTTCGAGGAGGACCTGCGGATTGCATGCAATCAGCTCCATGGCGCGCCTCTCCACTTGATGGGACTCATGATGAGCCCTTGGGGGATTTGTGCCATGGCATGTGGTTTGTCGCTCGTCGCGAAACGCCCCGCGAACCTCCCCGTCACCCGGTCGCCGATCCGCAAAACCGCAGGTAAGTACGGCCTTCCTTGCTGGCGGGCGGCAGAAATCGTGCGTAGTTTCGAGGTGTTCAGGGGGAGCGACGCGCCTCACGGGCTCCGTTGGCACAAATGGGGAGATAAGACGCATGTCCATCATCGATGTCGAAGCGCCGCTGCACACCGCCCACCGTGACAACCACACCCACCGCGACGTCAACGGCGGATGGCTGCGCCCGGCCGTCTTCGGCGCCATGGACGGGCTCGTCTCCAACCTCGCCCTCATGACCGGCGTGGCCGGCGGAGCCGTCGCCCCGCAGACCGTCGTCATCACCGGACTGGCGGGCCTCGCGGCCGGCGCGTTCTCGATGGCGGCCGGCGAGTACACCTCGGTCGCCTCGCAGCGCGAGCTGGTCCTCGCGGAACTGGACGTGGAGCGTCAGCAGTTGCGTAAGCACCCCGTCGACGAGATGGAGGAGCTGGCCGAGCTCTACGTCTCCCGCGGCGTCGAGCCGGCGCTCGCCCGCGAGGTCGCCGTGCAGCTGTCCCGCGACCCTGAGCAGGCCCTGGAGATACACGCCCGCGAGGAGCTCGGGATCGACCCCGACGACCTGCCCTCGCCGCTCGTCGCCGCGGTCTCGTCCTTCGGCTCCTTCGCGCTGGGCGCGCTGCTCCCCGTACTGCCGTACCTGCTCGGTGCCACGGCCCTGTGGCCCGCCGTGCTGCTCGCGCTGGCCGGGCTCTTCGCCTGCGGCGCGGTGGTCTCCCGGGTCACCGCCCGGTCCTGGTGGTACAGCGGTCTGCGCCAGCTCGTCCTGGGTGGCGCGGCCGCCGGTGTGACGTACATCCTGGGAACCTGGATCGGCGGAGCCATAGGCTGACCGGGCTCGGAGTGAGACACTATGCAGTACGCAACATAAGTAGTTCGTTACTCGGCGGTTTCGATCCCGTGTCCGCCGGGCATCACACCAGGGCTCCGGGCAATGATGCCCGCCCTGCATCGGGACCTTCGCCTCGCAGTGTGTCCGTAAAGCGCCGCGAAAGTCCCCTCTTTCTGCCTCGCGCAGTGTCCGCATGCTGGAATGACATATCCGCTTCTCGGGATAGTCGTCATCATGTAATCTGCACGAAATTTCGCAGAGGGCCAACGTCGTCCCTCGGCTATGCACATATGCCACGACGACGACGGGAGAGCCGATGCGTTCCGCATCCACGCACTCCGCGACCGGCCTCAGCAACACAGCCTGGTCGCCCATGGACGGTCGCCCCGCCCAGCAGGGCATGTACGACCCGCGCAACGAGAAGGACGCCTGTGGCGTCGGATTCGTGGCGAACCTCACCGGCGAGGCCACCCACACCCTCGTTGAGCAGGCCCTGACCGTATTGCGGAACCTCGAGCACCGCGGCGCGACCGGCTCGGAGCCGGACTCGGGCGACGGCGCCGGAATCCTCTCCCAAGTGCCGGACGCGTTCCTGCGCGAGGTCGCCGGTTTTGACCTCCCCGAGGCCGGCGCGTACGCCGTCGGCATCGCCTTCCTCCCCGCCGACGGCACCGCACAGGCCGTCGCCGTGGACCAGATCGAGGCCATCGCCGCCGAGGAGAACCTGACGGTTCTCGGCTGGCGCGAGGTTCCGGTTACGCCGGACCTGCTCGGCAACGGCGCCCGCGCCACCATGCCGGCCTTCTCCCAGCTCTTCGTGAGCAACGGGACGAGCGGCATCGAGCTGGACCGCAAGGCGTTCGTGCTGCGCAAGCGCGCCGAGCGCGAGGCCGGCGTGTACTTCCCGTCGCTCTCCGCCCGCACCATCGTCTACAAGGGCATGCTGACCACCGGCCAGCTGGAGCCCTTCTTCCCGGACCTCTCCGACCGCCGCTTCGCGTCGGCGCTCGCCCTGGTCCACTCCCGGTTCTCGACGAACACCTTCCCGTCCTGGCCGCTCGCCCACCCGTACCGCTTCGTCGCGCACAACGGCGAGATCAACACGGTCAAGGGCAACCGGAACTGGATGAAGGCCCGCGAGTCCCAGCTGGCGTCGGACTCCTTCGGAGACGGCGTGCTGGACCGGATCTTCCCGATCTGCACCCCGGACGCCTCCGACTCCGCCTCCTTCGACGAGGTCCTGGAGCTGCTCCACCTCGGCGGCCGGTCGCTGCCGCACAGCGTGCTGATGATGATCCCGGAGGCGTGGGAGAACCACACCTCCATGGACCCGGCCCGCCGCGCGTTCTACCAGTACCACTCCACGCTGATGGAGCCCTGGGACGGCCCCGCCTGCGTCACCTTCACCGACGGCACCCAGGTCGGCGCGGTCCTCGACCGCAACGGTCTGCGCCCCGGCCGCTACTGGGTCACCGACGACGGCCTCGTCGTCCTGGGCTCCGAGGTCGGCGTCCTCGACATCGACCCGGCCAAGGTCGTCCGCAAGGGCCGCCTGCAGCCCGGCAAGATGTTCCTCGTCGACACCGCCCAGAAGCGGATCGTCGAGGACGACGAGATCAAGAACGAGCTCGCCTCCGCCGCTCCGTACGCGGAGTGGCTGGAGACCGGCGAGATCGAGCTGACGGACCTGCCCGAGCGCGAGCACATCGTGCACACCCACGCCTCGGTCACCCGCCGCCAGCAGACCTTCGGCTACACCGAGGAAGAGCTGCGCGTCATCCTCGCGCCGATGGCCCGTACCGGCGGCGAGCCGCTCGGCTCCATGGGTACGGACTCCCCGATCGCGGCCCTGTCCGAGCGCCCCCGGCTGCTCTTCGACTACTTCACCCAGCTCTTCGCGCAGGTCACCAACCCGCCGCTGGACGCCATCCGCGAGGAGCTCGTCACCTCGCTGCTGTCCTCGATCGGCCCGCAGTCCAACCTGCTGGAGCCGACCGCCGCGTCCTGCCGCAGCGTCACCCTGCCGTTCCCGGTGATCGACAACGACGAGCTGGCCAAGCTCATCCACATCAACGCCGACGGCGACATGCCGGGTATGAAGGCCGCCACGCTCTCCGGCCTCTACCGGGTCTCCGGTGGCGGCGAGGCGCTGGCCGCGCGGATCGAGGAGATCCGCGCCGAGGCCGACGCGGCCATCGCCAACGGCGCCCGCCTGATCGTCCTCTCGGACCGCCACTCGGACGCCGAGCACGCGCCGATCCCGTCGCTGCTGCTCACCTCCGCCGTGCACCACCACCTCATCGCCACCAAGCAGCGCACCCAGGTGGGCCTGCTGGTCGAGGCCGGTGACGTCCGCGAGGTCCACCACGTCGCGCTGCTCATCGGCTACGGCGCCGCCGCGGTCAACCCGTACCTCGCCATGGAGTCCGTCGAGGACCTGCTGCGCGCCGGTACCTTCCTGTCCGGCCTGGAGCCGGAGCAGGCCATCAAGAACCTGATCTACGCGCTCGGCAAGGGCGTCCTGAAGGTCATGTCCAAGATGGGCATCTCCACCGTCGCCTCCTACCGCGGCGCCCAGGTCTTCGAGGCCGTGGGTCTCAACGACGAGTTCGTCGAGAC
Source organism: Streptomyces sp. NPDC030995 (assembly GCF_055571215.1). NCBI lineage: Bacteria > Bacillati > Actinomycetota > Actinomycetes > Kitasatosporales > Streptomycetaceae > Streptomyces > Streptomyces sp. NPDC030995. The sequence goes on along the minus strand of NZ_JBVIFS010000011.1, from coordinate 216,589 downwards.
CTACTTCAACGGCACCGCCACCAAGATCGGCGGCGCCGGCCTGGACGTCATCGCCAAGGAGGTGGCCGCGCGCCACGCCAAGGCGTACCCGGTCTCCGGCATCGCGGCCACGCACCGCGCGCTGGAGATCGGCGGCGAGTACCAGTGGCGCCGCGAGGGCGAGCCGCACCTCTTCGACCCGGAGACGGTCTTCCGCCTCCAGCACGCGACGCGGGGCCGCCGCTACGACATCTTCAAGCAGTACACGGACCGGGTGAACGAGCAGTCCGAGCGCCTCATGACGCTCCGCGGGCTGTTCGGCTTCAAGAGCGACCGTCCGTCGATCTCCATCGACGAGGTCGAGCCGGTCGCCGACATCGTCAAGCGCTTCTCCACCGGCGCCATGTCGTACGGCTCCATTTCCAAGGAGGCGCACGAGACCCTCGCCATCGCCATGAACCAGCTGGGCGCCAAGTCCAACACCGGTGAGGGCGGCGAGGACCCGGACCGCCTGTACGACCCGGCGCGGCGTTCGTCGATCAAGCAGGTCGCCTCCGGCCGCTTCGGCGTCACCTCGGAGTACCTGGTCAACGCGGACGACATCCAGATCAAGATGGCGCAGGGCGCCAAGCCCGGCGAGGGCGGCCAGCTGCCCGGCCACAAGGTCTACCCATGGGTCGCCAAGACCCGGCACTCCACCCCGGGCGTCGGCCTGATCTCCCCGCCGCCGCACCACGACATCTACTCCATCGAGGACCTGGCTCAGCTGATCCACGACCTCAAGAACGCCAACCCGGCCGCCCGCATCCACGTGAAGCTGGTCTCCGAGGTCGGCGTGGGCACGGTCGCCGCGGGTGTCTCCAAGGCCCACGCGGACGTCGTCCTCATCTCCGGCCACGACGGCGGTACGGGCGCCTCCCCGCTCACCTCGCTGAAGCACGCGGGCGGTCCCTGGGAGCTCGGCCTCGCCGAGACCCAGCAGACCCTGCTGCTCAACGGGCTGCGCGACCGGATCGTCGTCCAGACGGACGGCCAGCTCAAGACCGGCCGCGACGTGATCATCGCCGCGCTGCTCGGCGCCGAGGAGTTCGGTTTCGCGACCGCGCCGCTCGTCGTCTCCGGCTGCGTCATGATGCGCGTCTGCCACCTGGACACCTGCCCGGTCGGCATCGCCACGCAGAACCCGGTCCTGCGCGACCGGTTCTCCGGCAAGCCCGAGTTCGTCGTCAACTTCTTCGAGTTCATCGCGGAGGAGGTGCGCGAGCTCCTCGCCGAGCTGGGCTTCCGTACGATTGAGGAGGCCGTCGGCCACGCCGAGCTGCTCGACACGACGCAGGCCGTCACGCACTGGAAGGCGCAGGGTCTCGACCTGGAGCCGCTCTTCTACGTGCCGGAGCTGCCCGAGGGCGCGGTCCGCCACGCCCTGATCGAGCAGGACCACGGTCTGGAGAAGGCCCTCGACAACGAGCTCATCGAGCTCGCCGCCGACGCGCTGGACGCGGACTCCGCGGAGGCGGCCCTGCCGGTCCGCGCCCAGGTCGCGATCCGCAACATCAACCGGACCGTCGGCACCATGCTCGGCCACCAGGTCACCAAGAAGTTCGGTGGCGCGGGCCTGCCCGACAACACCATCGACCTGACCTTCACCGGCAGCGCCGGCCAGTCCTTCGGCGCCTTCGTGCCGCGCGGCATCACCCTGCGGCTGGAGGGCGACGCCAACGACTACGTCGGCAAGGGCCTCTCCGGTGGCCGGATCGTGGTCCGCCCGGACCGCGCCGCCGACCACCTCGCCGAGTACTCCACCATCGCCGGCAACACCATCGGCTACGGAGCCACCGGCGGCGAGATGTTCCTGCGCGGCCGCACCGGCGAGCGCTTCTGCGTCCGCAACTCCGGCGCCCTGGTCGTCTCGGAGGGCGTGGGCGACCACGGCTGCGAGTACATGACCGGCGGTACGGCGGTCGTCCTGGGCGAGACGGGCCGCAACTTCGCGGCCGGCATGTCGGGCGGCGTCGCGTACGTCATCGACCTCGACCCGAACAACGTCAACGTCGGTAACGTCGGTGCCGTCGAGACCGTGCTGTCCGACTCCGACAAGCAGTGGCTGCACGATGTGGTGCGCCGCCACGAGGAGGAGACCGGCTCGACCGTGGCCGCGAAGCTCCTGGCTGACTGGTCCGTCGCGGTGGACCGCTTCAGCAAGATCATCCCGACCACGTACAAGGCAGTGCTCGCCGCCAAGGACGCCGCTGAGCTCGCCGGACTCTCGGAATCCGAGACCACGGAGAAGATGATGGAGGCGGCGACCAATGGCTGACCCGAAGGGCTTCCTCACCACCCCGCGCGAGACCGCCTGTTCCCGTCCCGTGGCTGACCGCCTCAAGGACTGGAACGAGGTCTACGTCCCGGGCTCGCTGCTCCCGATCATCAGCAAGCAGGCCGGCCGATGCATGGACTGCGGCATCCCGTTCTGCCACAACGGGTGCCCGCTCGGGAACCTGATCCCCGAGTGGAACGACTTCTCCTACCGCGAGGACTGGACCGCGGCTTCGGAGCGTCTGCACGCGACGAACAACTTCCCGGAGTTCACGGGCCGTCTGTGCCCGGCGCCGTGCGAGTCGGCGTGTGTCCTCGGCATCAACCAGCCGGCCGTCACGATCAAGAACGTCGAAGTCTCGATCATCGACAAGGCCTGGGACAACGGCGACGTCACCCCGCAGGCCCCGGAGCGCCTGTCGGGCAAGACGGCAGCCGTCATCGGCTCCGGCCCCGCCGGTCTGGCAGCGGCCCAGCAGCTGACCCGGGCGGGACACACCGTGGTGGTGTACGAGCGCGCCGACCGCATCGGCGGCCTGCTGCGCTACGGCATCCCCGAGTTCAAGATGGAGAAGGTGCACATCAACCGCCGCATCGAGCAGATGCGCGCGGAGGGCACCAAGTTCCGCACCGGCATCGAGGTCGGCCGCGACATCACCGCCACCGACCTGCGCAAGCGGTTCGACGCGGTCGTCATCGCGGCGGGCGCGACCGTCTCCCGCGACCTCCCGGTCCCGGGCCGCGACCTGGGCGGCATCCACTTCGCGATGGAGTACCTGCCGCTCGCGAACAAGGTCCAGGAGGGCGACTTCATGGCGCCCCCCATCACGGCCGAGGGCAAGCACGTGGTCGTCATCGGCGGCGGCGACACCGGCGCGGACTGCGTGGGCACCGCCCACCGCCAGGGCGCGGCCTCGGTCACGCAGCTGGAGATCATGCCGAAGCCGGGCGAGGAGCGGAACGCCAACCAGCCGTGGCCGACCTTCCCGATGCTCTACAAGGTCACCTCCGCGCACGAGGAGGGCGGCGAGCGGGTCTACTCCGTCTCCACCACCCACTTCGAGGGCGACGAGGACGGCAACGTCAAGGCCCTGCACCTGGTCGAGGTCGAGTTCGTCGACGGCAAGCTCGTCCAGAAGCCCGGCACCGAGCGCGTCCTCCCGGCGCAGCTGGTCACCCTGGCGATGGGCTTCACGGGCACGGACCAGGAGAACGGCCTGGTCCAGCAGTTCGGCCTCGTGCTGGACGCCCGCGGCAACATCGAGCGGGACGCCTCCTACGCGACCAACGTCGACGGCGTCTTCGTCGCCGGCGACGCGGGCCGCGGCCAGTCGCTCATCGTCTGGGCCATCGCGGAAGGCCGCTCGGCCGCCCGCGGCGTGGACCGCTTCCTGACCGGCAGCAGCACCCTCCCGTACCCCGTCAAGCCGACGGACCGCTCGCTGACCGTGTAACCAGGCAGTACCCCTCCCTCCGGGGAGACCCCTCATACGGTCCGCACAACGGAGTGCGGCACTCCGACACTGCGCCCGCCACGTCCCCGACCAGGGGTGGCGGGCGCAGTGGCGTTCTGTAGTCGTATCGATGCGTTCCGCTGAACTGGTGGCGTGGCGAGGACTACGCTTTTCGTGGAGCGAGGGCACTGCGGAAGCGGGGAGTTGGCTGATGGCCAAGCCGGAGGACGAGGGTGGCGCGGAGACGCCGTATGAGTTCGCCCGTGAGGAACTGCGGGGGAAGCGCGAGGCGGCGGGGTTGACCCAGGAGGGGTTGGGTGAGCGGATCTTCACCACGGGGTCGTACGTCGGGATGATGGAGAACGGTCAGCGCCGACTGCGCCCTGAGATCGCAAAACTCATCGACAGGGAGCTGAACACGGGGGACTACTTCTTCCGCCTGGCCAGGGCGTTCAAGTCCAAGCACGTCGAATACTTCGCCGCCGCAGCCGAGTTGGAGGGTCTGGCGACGGCCATCTATGAGTATGCCCCCACTCTGGTTCCCGGGTTGCTCCAGACGGCGGACTACGCCCGCGCGGTGATCCGGGCCGCCAGCCCTACCGCGCTTGCCGAGCGCGTTGAAGCCCTGGTCGCGGCACGCATTGAACGCGCACGGCTCCTCGGCGATCCGGAGACCCCTGAGATGTGGGTCGTCCTGCACGAGGCGGTGCTGCGGACTGCGGTCGGGGGGCCTGCGGTGATGGCCGCTCAGCTGCGGCACATCTCGTCGTACGTTCGTGCCCATCGGATCACCGTGCAGGTGGTGCCGTTCTCGGCCGGCGCCCATGGCGTCCTGGATGCGTCTGTGAGGATCATGCAGTTCGCTGACGCGCCCGATGTGGCTTACACCGAGGGGCCCCACGCAGGGCAGTTGCTCGACTATCCGGCTCTGGTTCAGCGCCACTGGAAGTCATACGATCTTGCCAGGGCCGCTGCGTTGTCACCGGAGGCGTCCCTGACCTTGATGGATTCGGTGGCGGAGGAGCACGCGACATGCGCGCAGACATAAACGGCCTGTCCTGGCGGACGTCCTCGTACACCAACGGGGAAGGCGGCAACTGCGTCGAGGTGTCCGACGACCTCCCCGGTATCGTCCCCGTCCGCGACAGCAAGCTCGCGGGCGCAGGCCCAGTGTTGCTGTTTCCGGTTACCGCTTGGGCGTCGTTCATTCGGGACGTGAAGCGCTGAGCCTGATCTCGTACCGCAACTGCTGACGCCCTCCCGGCATGACCATCAGGTCCGCCTGGATCGGGCGGTCCGCCGCGTCGTAGGTGGTGCGGGCGAGCTGGAGGACCGGTTCGCCCGCCCCGAGATGGAGCTGCCTTCGTTCGCCGCTGTCCGGCATGCGCGCGGTCACGCTCTCGACGACTCGCACGCCGACGTGGCCGAGGGCGGTCAGCAGTGTCACGGCGCCGCCGCGGATCTTCGCTGTGCCGGCCAGTGGAGTGCCCGCAGCGATGCCGAGGGGGTAGTAGGTGTCCGTCAACTCGGTGGGCTCGTCGTCGAGTTCGATCAGCCTGCGGCGGACCACGACGGCCGCACCGGCTGCCAGGCCGAGCATCCAGGCGACCTCGGGTGGGGCGGTGACCTGTCCCGCGTGCAGGATGCGCTGCCCGCCCCTGCGGCCCGCAGACTTGGCCTCGTCGGTCCACGCGTCTGTGTCCCCGGCGGCGCGTGGAGTCAGGTAGGGCATCGACGTACTGGTCCAGCCGCTGCTGCTCACGATGTCTCCTGCGCATCCGATTCGCCCTGCATGCTCCACGTTAAGCGACGGCGCCCCTCGTACTTCGGCGCGTGCGGCGATGCCCCAGCGCCCACCAAGTCCCGGACCAGGGAGGCGGGCGCTGTGGCGTGGGCGGGTGCTACTCGGGCTGGACGACCGTGGCGCCCCAGCGTATGGACGGGGTCGAGGTCGTCACCTGGGCTCCGAAGCCGCCCCGGAGGTCGGTGCCCAGGGGGACGGTGACGCGGGTCGGGCTGGTACCGGGGCAGTCGACCGTGAAGGGGGCCGGGTCGCGGTCCGGGTGGTTGTCGAGGTGGAAGGTCACCTCGATGCTGCCGCCGCCCGCGCAGCCGAAGGTGATGAGGGTGTCCAGCGAGGGGGAGAGGCCGCCCGAGACGAAGCCGCTGGAGCCGGTCTGCTCGGGGATCCAGATCAGCCCGTCGGGCCCCGGGTAGCCGACGATCTCGTCCGCCGGTGCGGCCTGGGCCGTGCCTGCCGCGAGGGTCAGCGTCAGTGCCGCGGCCAGCGCCGTGATCGTGGCGGCTTTGCCGCGCCGTCCGTGTGTCTGCTTCCCGTAGGCGTGGTTCTTCATGTGATCCCCCATGGTGTTTTCGGTTGTATCCGACATCGATCACGTTAACCAACGGCACTGACAACGGACTTCGCGCGCTTCGTCGCCCGGTACGCGGACGGGGTACGGGTCGCCGAGGTACGCGCCAGCGACTTCCTCGGGGCGACCGCGGTCGGCCTCTTCCCCCTGATGGCGGTGCCCGCCGTACTGGCCGGTGCGCAGGCCGTGCTCCCGGTCGCCCTGGAGGAGCCGCACAGCTGGTCCTACGTGGACGACGTCGCCCGCACCCTGATCGCCGTCGGGGGACACGGCGACGCCTGGGGCGGGCCTGGCACGTGCCGTCCACCTCGGAGCTGTCCCCGAGGGAGCTGATGAACGCGCTGGCCGAGATAGCCGGGGCGCCGGCCCCGCGGCTGCGGACCATGACGCGGGAGGAGCTCGACGCGGCGGTCGCGGCCGACGCGCTGATGGCCGAGCTCCCGGAGGTCGCGTACCAGTACACCGGCGAGCTGCTCCTCGACGCCTCCGACACCGAGCGCGTGCTCGGCGTACGGGCCACGGAACAGGATCTCGTCCTGCGGGAGTTGGCATCGGTCTCTCGGTGAACCTTTCCGGTCACAGCACTAGGGACGTTCGGCGGCCAGCTCGTCGCCGAGCGGGCTGCGCCGGTAGAGGACCTGCCGGCCCTGGCGGGCCCGGGAGACCAGGCCGGCCGCGTACAGCACGCGCAGGTGCTGGGACACGGCGCTGGGCGTGACCCGCAGGCGGCGGGCGAGCTCGACCGTGGCCAGCGGCTCCGCCAGCAGGCCGAGCAGCCGCGCCCTCGGGGCGCCGAGGAGCGGGATGAGGGCGTCGGAGCGGGCGGGGGCGGGGTCGGGCGCCCAGAGCGTCGCCACCCCGCGGCTCGGGTACATCAGCGAGGGCGGTTCCTCCGGGCTGACCGGGGGCGCGGGCTTGTGGGCGAAGACGCAGGGGACGAGGAGGAGCCCCCGGCCGGACGCCCTGACCCGGTGCGTGGCGAGCATCTTGTCGATGTGCAGGACACCGTCGTGCCAGCGCAGGATGGGGTGCATGTCGGCGAAGAGCAGCCGGGCGCCGCCCATGGCCAGCCGTCGCGCGCGGTAGGTCATGTCGGCCTCCGCCACGAGCCTGAGCTGCGGCCACATCGGCTCGACGGCGATCTCCCAATACCGGTGCAGGAGCGCGCAGATGGTGTCGCGCAGGTCGGCGACGGCCGCGTCGTCGCCCGCGGTGGCGGCGTCCAGGGGCGCGGGCAGCCGGTCCGGCGCGTGCGTGGCCAGCAGGTCGCGGCGGACCAGTGCGGGCGGGGTCCGGCGGACGGTGGCGAGTTCGTCCGCGAAGGACGGGGCGAAGCTCGTGGGCCGGGGGGTCAGGAAGTCGGGGAGCGTGAGCCGCACCGCCACCAGGGACATCAGCAGGCCGGTGTCCAGCCCGCCGAGCGCCCCGAGGACGGCCCTGCGCCACGGAAGGTGGACGGCCGACAGGCCCGGATCGTGCAACACCCGCAGGCTCAGCACGGTCTCGCTCAAGGGCGACAGCGCGAAACGGGTGTCGGCGAGGTCTTCGACGCCGAGCTCGAAGCTGATCATTAAGGCCTACGCTACATCGATTGGCAGCGCACCGCCCGTGTCGTGGACTTCCCTCCATGACCTCCCCCACCCCCGCTCTTCTTTCCCGCACGGCCCCTTGGGGCGGTGGGCTGAGCCGCCGGCTGGTGCTGATCCTCGCCGTGACCTCCGGTGTGGCCGTGGGGAACCTCTACTTCCCGCAGGCCATCGCCCCGCTGATCGCCGCGGGCCTGGACGTCCCGGCCGACGGGGCCTCCCTGGTGGTGACCGCCACCCAGCTGGGATACACGGCAGGGATGGTCCTGCTGGTGCCGCTCGGCGACCGGCTCCGGCACCGCCCGCTCCTGGTCGTACTGCTCGCCCTGACCGGCCTGGCCCTGCTCGGCGCGGGCTGCGCCCCGGCGATGCCGCCGCTGGTGGCCGCGAGCGTCCTGATCGGGCTGAGTACGGTGGCCGCGCAGATCATCGGGCCGCTGGCGGCGGGCCTGGTGGCACCCGACCACCGGGGCGCGGTGATCGGCACCCTGCTGAGCGGATCGACCGGGGGCATGCTGCTGGCCCGTACGTTCGGCGGGACGCTCGGCGAGTGGCTGGGCTGGCGGGCTCCCTACCTGGTGGCCTCCGTCGTGGCTCTGGTCCTGGCGGCCGTCATCGCGCACGCCGTGCCGGACACGTCCCCGGCCGCGCCCGCGCCCCCGCCCGCCTCCGCCTCCGCCGCCCTACGGTCGTACGCCGCGCTCCTGATCGAACCGCTGCGCCTGCTGCGCGCCGAGCCGGAACTGCGCCGCTCCTGCTTGTACCAGGCCGCGGTCTTCGGGGGGTTCTCGGCCGCCTGGACCAGCCTGGCCCTGCTGCTGACCGGCCCGGCCTACCGCCTGGGGGCCGAGGCCGTCGGCCTGCTCGCCCTGGTCGGCGGGGTCACCATGCTGTGCACCCCGGTCGCCGGGCGCCTCGTGGACCGCCACGGGCCGGGCCCGGTGAACCTCGTCTCCCTGCTCGGCGTCCTCGTCGCGGCCGCGGTCCTCGCCGCGGGCGCCCTGGGTGGCGCGGCCGGTCTGGCCGCGCTGACCGCGGGGACCCTGCTGCTGGACGTCGCCATGCAGTGCGGCATGGTCGCCAACCAGTCGCGGGTGTACGCCCTGCGCCCGGACGCCCGCAGCCGGCTCAACACCGCCTACATGACCTGCGCCTACCTGGGCGGCACCGCCGGCTCCTGGCTCGGCGTCCGCGCCCACGCCGCGTTCGGCTGGCCGGCGGTCTGCGCACTGATCGCACTCCTCGCCGCGGCGGCTCTGGCCCGCCACCTGTCCCCGGGCGGCAGCCGGAGCGGCCGCCCGTCCTGACGGGCCCGCGCCCCGCCTCACTCGTGCGGGTGATGCACGCATCTGCGGGGCCCCTCAGCGCAGTTGAGGGGCCCCGCGGTCTGGTAACCATCTCCCTCATGGCCCCCACCCGAACGCTGCTGAGCGGACTCCTCGGCGCTGCCCTGCTGTTCCCCGTGCTGCCCGCGGCGGCGGACGCGCGGACCGTCGACGCGCGAACCATTGACTACGCCGGGCTGCGCCTCACCGTCCCCGACGGCTGGCGCGTCGTCGACCTCGACCGCGATCCCGCCGCTTGCCTCCGCCTGGACCTGCCCACCCTCTACCTCGGGCACGCCGGCACCCAGACCGAATGCACCGGCCGGGCCGTCGCCGACCGCGCCGACACCCTGCACCTGGAACCCCTCGACGGGGCCCCGCCGCGCGCCGACATCCCGACGATCGAAGTGGAGGGCGGCGCCGTACCGTCCGTGGACGAGGCCCCCGCCGACAGCAACGAACTGCGGTACGAGCTGCGCCGCGCCGGAATCATGGCCACCATCTCCTACGGAGCCAGGCCCGACGCCGTACGAGAGCTCCTGGCGGCGGCGGCCCGCGCGGTGTCGGCCGGGCCCCCCGGCTGGGACGGGGCCGTCGCCGAGCCCGCGCTGGCAGCGCCTGCGCCCCGTAGCGCCCAGGAGCCCTTCACCGGCGAGGGGTTCGACGCCTGCACCGCCCCGACCCAGAAGGCCATGGACACCTGGCGGGCCGATTCCCCCTTCGGCGCGATCGGCATCTACATCGGCGGCCGGGCCCGGGCCTGCGCCCAGCCGCAGCTCACGGCCGGCTGGGTCGAGCGGCAGGCCGCGGCGGGCTGGCACCTGATGCCGATCTGGGTGGGCCGGCAGCCCTGGAGCAACTCCGGCAGCGGCCTGTCCACCGACCCCTCCGAGGCCGACGGGCAGGGCCGGTCCGCCGCCGACGGCGCGGTGGACGCGGCCCGGTCGCTGGGCCTGGCCGAGGGCACGGTGCTCTACAACGACCTGGAGAACTACACCGACCGCGCCACCTGGGACGCTCCGGTCGTCGCCTACCTGACCGCTTGGACCCAGCGGCTGCACGAGCTGGGCTACCGCTCCGCCGCCTACGTCTCGGCGAGCTCCGGGGCCAAGGCGCTGAGCGCCCACTACCACCAGGCCCCCGAAGCGATGCCGGACGTGCTGTGGGTCGCCCGCTGGAACCTCTCGGCCTCCGTCGGCGACGCCGAGATGGGCCTGCCCGAGGGCACCGCCCAGTGGGCCGGCCCGCGCCGGGCCCACCAGTTCCGCGGCGACCACGACGCCACCTACGGCGGGGTCACCATCAACATCGACCGCAACTGGGTGGAGGTGGACCCCGCCGCCCTCGGCCCGGTCGGCGGGATCCTCCCGCTCAGCTAGCGGGCGCCGCCGGAGAGCCCGGAGAGCCCGGAGAGCCCGGAGCTTCCGGCGCGCTCGGCGTGCTCGGCTCCGGGTCCTCGCGCGGCGGCTCGTCGTCGTTGCCCCGGCGGATCGTGCGCAGCCCGCGCGCCGGGGTCCACGACCGCACCACCAGGTCGTCGCCCTCCACGCCGATGTGGACGACCTCCGTCAGGTCGGCGTGGAAGAGGTGGAAGGGGTGCGGGGTCTCCGTCTCCTCCGCGTACCGGTGCAGCTCCGGCGGGTCCACGAGCTCCACCGCGCGCCCGGAGATCCGTACGTCCCCGTCCGGCATCTCCTCGCCCGCGCCCGGATTCGTGTGCAGGGCGAAGCGCGGGTCGCGCTGGAGGTCCTTGGCCTTCATCGAGCCCGCCATCATGCCGAGCCACAGCTCCCCACCGCGGAAGTCGACGTTCAGCCCGGCCACCCGCGGGGAGCCGTCCTTGCGGAGGGTGGCCAGGACATGGTGCGGATACTGCGCGAAGCGGGCCCGGACGGCCGCCGCGAACTCCGGTTCCGCTTTCTCGAACGCTGCCCAGTTGTTCATCGTCATACGTCCATCAAAGCGCGGGGCACTGACGACCGCCGCTCAGGCGCGCACGATGCCCGCGCCGCGCGCCGCCTCCAGCCATGCCGGGAACTCACCGACCAGGCGGTCGTACAGCTCCGCGTCCGGGACGGTGCGCGGATCCAGACCCGCGTGGAAGTAGCCCGCGTTGTCCACTTCCCGCTTCGCGGGAACGGGCAGTTCGTCCAGCCGGCGCAGGAAGTCGAACTGGGTGCTGCGCGTGTTGCCGAAGCCGACGAACTGCCAGAAGAGCGGCAGCCGGGCCGCCTTGCACAGGTACCTCTCGGCCGCGAGCTTGTTGATCGGCCCGCCGTCCGTCTGGAAGACGACGAGGGCCGGCAGCGTCGACCCCGAGTCCTGGTAGTGGTCGATCACCGCGTCCATCGCCGCGTGATAGGCCGTCTTGCCCATGTGGCCGAGCCGGGAGGCGATCTCGGCGACCCGGCCCTCGTGCCCGGCGAGGGAGATCTCCTCCACCGCGTCGACCTCGGTGGAGAAGAACACCACCGGCACGCGGGCGTCGTCGGTCAGGTGCGCGGACAGCCCCAGCACCCGGTCCGCGAGGGCCTGCACGCTGCCGTCCGCGTAGTACGGGCGCATCGAACCGGAGTGGTCCAGGACCAGGTATACGGCGGCGCGCCCGCCCTCCATGCCGTGCTTGCGCAGGGAGACCCCGGCGCTCTTGTAGAGGCTCACGAGCGCCGGAGCCGTTTCCTCGACCTTGCGGAGGTTTATCGCACTGCCCGTCATGGGGCGAGGGTACGTCAGCCCGTCCCGGCGGCCAGCGCGTCGATGTCGTCCAGCATGGCGGCGGCGAGGTCGCGCTCCGAGGCGTAGTACCGCTCGGCCCACTTGAGGGTCAGCGTCGGGTACGCCCACGCCGGCTCGTCCTTCGCGTCCTGTGCGTCGGCCATCGCCAGCCCGCGCATCTGCTCCGCGAACTCCTGGTGCCGGACGAGGACTTCGCGCAGCTGCTCCGGCTCCAGCAGGTGGCCCAGCCACAGCCGCAGCATCGGCCCGTGCTTGAGGACGGAGGGGTCGACCGGGGCCTCGCGGGCCCATTCCCGTACGGCCGCCATTCCTTCGCCGGTGATCCGGTACACCCGCTTGTCGCGGGTCCCGGTGTCCTGGGCGACCATCCGCGAGGAGGCGTAGCCCGCCTTCTCCAGGCGCTTGAGCTCGCTGTAGATCTGACTGAAGGACGGGCTCCAGTAGAAGAACCGAAGCGACCGGTCCGACCACTTCTTCAGGTCGTAGCCGGAGAGCTCCTCGCCGAAGGAGAGCAGCCCGAGCACCGCCCAGCCGGTCGCGGGGAGCGCGCGCCTGTTCGTCTCGTCTGCCACGCGGCGCAGTCTACGACCGGGCTTCGCGGAGCCCTTCCCGCTCCCCTCCATGCCTGCTAGAAGTATTCCTATTCGAAATAGTCGCGAGGGGTTGGAGGACTACGCGGTGATCTCCCTCGATGGAAAGGTGGTCGTCGTCACCGGCGCCGGGCGCGGCCAGGGCGCGGCCGGGGCCCGGCTGTTCGCGGAGGCGGGGGCGCGGGTCGTCGTCACCGACGTACGGGAGGACGAGGGCCGGGCCGTGGCCGCCGCACTGGGCAACCAGGGCCTGTACGTACGGCACGACGTGGCCGACGAGGCGAGCTGGGCGGGGGTGGTGCGCGAGGCGGTCTCGGCCTTCGGAACCGTTTCGGCGCTGGTCAACAACGCGGCCCTGTGGCGCACGGCCCACGTGGAGGAGCAGCGGCTCGAAGACTTCGAGACGTTGTTGCGGGTCAACCTCCTCGGGCCCTTCCTCGGCATCCAGGCGGTGGCCCCGGTGCTGCGCGCGGGCGGGGGCGGCTCGATCGTGAACATCTCCTCCACCGCCGGACTGGTCGGGATACCGGGCCATGCGGCCTACGGATCCACGAAGTTCGGGCTGCGCGGACTGACCCGCTCGGCGGCGCTGGACCTCGCCGGGGACCGGATCCGGGTCAACTCGGTGCACCCGGGGGCCATCGGCACCCCGATGGTGGCCGAGGCGGTCGCGGGCCGGGACTGGTCGCACGTACCGCTGGGGCGGATGGGCCGGCCGCAGGAGGTCGGGGAGCTCGTCCTCTTCCTCTGCTCGGACGCCTCCTCGTACGTGACGGGCGCGGAGTTCGCGGTCGACGGCGGCATGACCGCGGGCTGACCGCGTGATGACCACGGGATGAGCGGTCCCCTGTCGCCGGCCTGGGCGGCATGATGTGTCCATGGCTGAACTGATGCGGAGGCTGGTCGGGGCGCTCCTGCGCAACTCCCTTCTCCTGGCAGTGGAGTTCGGTGCGATCTGGCTGCTACGGGGCCCCGAGTGGGCCTGGGTCCCGGTCCTGCTGGCCGTCTTCGTCGTCGGCGCGGCCGTACCGCACGGCACCGGCGCGGAGTTCGTGGCCCGCACCGCGATCGCGCTGTTCGCGGTGGGGATCGTGGTGCTCGCCGGGATCACCTGGGACCGGCACACCCTCCACGACCGCGGCCGTGAGGAAGAGGCGGTCGTGACCTCCCGCACGATGGTGCAGGACGGCTCCGGCTACACCCCGTCCCTGAGGCTGCGGACGGTGGCGGGCCGCGACCTGCCCGGACCGGTGGCCCTGAACCTGGCGGTCGGCGCCCGCCTGACGGTGACGGTCGACCCCGGAGGCCGGGCCTGGTCCCTGGGCACCCGCCCGCCCGCCCCGGTCGGGGAGGCCACGGCCACGGGCACGCTCCTCCTGCTCCAGACCACCACCCTGGGCTGGCTCTGCCTGCGCCGCCCCCGGCCCTGAGACGGGCCTTTGCCGCCGGGGGCGTTGGCGTCGCGCGAAGTGATCGAAAACAATGGGCACATGACAACACGCGCCCGCTCCTTCGATGCCGCCGCCGCGCTGTACGCCGCGGCGCGGCCCGGCTATCCGCCCGCCCTGTTCGATGCCGTCGAGGAGTTGGCCGGGCGGCCGCTCGCCGGGGCGCGCGTGGCCGACGTAGGGGCGGGGACCGGGATCGCCACCACGGCGCTGCACGCGCGCGGGGCCGACGTGCTCGCCGTGGAGCCCGGCGACGGGATGGCCGCCGAGTTCCGCCGGGCGAACCCGGCGATCCCGCTCGTGCGCGGGGACGGGGACCGGCTGCCTCTGGCGACCGGCGCGTTCGACCTCCTCACCTACGCGCAGGCCTGGCACTGGACCGACCCGGAGCGCTCCGTCCCCGAGGCCCGGCGGGTGCTGCGCCCCGGCGGCGCGCTCGCCATCTGGTGGAACGACACGGATTCCACCACCCCCTGGATCGCCGAGCAGGAGGAGCGGCTCCGTGTCTTCTTCGGGGCTGCCCAAGGGGTGAACGGCTACCGCACCCTGCCGAAGGGGCTCGACGGGTTCACCACGCGCACCCTGCGCTGGTCCCGGCGCATCACGCTGGACGACCACCTCGCCAACCTCGCCAGCCACTCCGCCTTCCTGGTCCTCGGCGAGGCCGGCACCCGTGAGTTCATGGAGGCCGAGCGCGAGCGGCTCAGCCCGCTCTTCCCGGACGGCACGGTCGAGGAGCAGTACGTCGTGAGCCTCAGCGTCGCCCTGGTGTGACGCGGGGGCGTGTGGTGGTCGTTCGGCCCCCGTGACCTACTGCCGCACCCGCGCCTGAAGGACCTCCGCCCGGCAGGCCGACGGGGTTCCCCAGGCGTCCCGCAGCGGGCGGGCCTTGCGCAGCCACAGCGACAGGTCCAGCTCCTCCGTGTAGCCGACCGCGCCGTGCAGCTGGAGCGCCGTCATGGCCGCGGTGTACGCCGCCTCGCCGGCCCGCAGCTTGGCCGCCGCCACGTCGGCCGGGCTCAGCGACAGGGCCGCCGCCCACACCAGCGGGCGGGCGAATTCGAGGGCCAGGAGGGTGTCCGCCAGCCGGTGCTTCACCGCCTGGAAGGCCCCGATCGGCGTGCCGAACTGCGTGCGCTGCTTCACGTACGCCACCGTGCGGGCCAGCAGCGCCTCGCCGACGCCCAGGCACTGGGCCGCCGTCAGCAGCCGGGCCCAGCGCCCGGCCACCGCCGCCGCCCGGGCCACCGCCGGCCCCGCGGCCAGCAGCTCGGCCCCGGCCGCGGCGGGGACCGACAGCCGCCGCGCCGGGTCCATCGAGGCGAGGAGCGGACCGGCGGCGCCCGCCAGCCGCAGCTCGCCCGCCGGCGACACCGTGAAGCAGTACGTCGCCGCGTCCGCGTCCAGGGCGTACGGGCCGGCGCCCGGCAGGGTCAGCGTGGCCGAGGTCGCGCCGGCGACCAGCCCCGGCAGGAACCGCTTCGCCAGGGCCTCGTCCCCCAGCTCGGAGAGGAGTACGGACACGGCGGCGCTCTCCACCAGCGGCCCCGGAACCCCCGCCCGGCCCAGCTCCACGAAGCCGAGGGACAGCTCCAGCGGGAGCAGGCCGACACCCTCGTACGGCTCCGGCGCGGCCAGCGCGAACAGGCCCGTCTCCGCGAGCCGCGACCGCAGCTCCCGCCCCGGACCCTGCTCGCCGCCCGCCCAGGCCCGTACGGCCGCCGGGACGTCCGCCGAGGCCAGCAGGGAGCGCAGCGTACGGGCGAAGTCCGACTGCTCGTCGGTCGGCAGGAAGCGCATCAGCGGCGGCCCTTCGGGAGGCCGAGCAGCCGCTCGGCGATGATGTCGCGCTGGATCTCGTTCGTCCCCGCGTAGATCGGCCCGGCCAGGGAGAAGAGCCACGGCTCGGCCCACTCGCCGTCCGCGAGCTCCGCGTCGGCGCCCAGCAGGTCCAGCGCCGTCTCGTGCAGGGCGATGTCGTACTCCGACCAGAACACCTTGTTCAGGCTG
Organism: Streptomyces sp. NPDC030995; assembly: GCF_055571215.1. NCBI lineage: Bacteria > Bacillati > Actinomycetota > Actinomycetes > Kitasatosporales > Streptomycetaceae > Streptomyces > Streptomyces sp. NPDC030995. Next base: position 200,773 of record NZ_JBVIFS010000011.1, on the reverse strand, counting down.
GACTCGGCGCCGATCTTCTCCCCCGCCGCGAACCGTGAGGCGTTGGCCCAGGTGAACAGCTCGTAGGCGCGCGCCCCCACCACGGCGTCCGCCACCCGGTCGCGCAGCGCGGTGTCGCCGGGGTCGCCGGCCGCGTGCCACAAGGACACCAGCCGGTCCGCCCCGCTGAGGAACCGGCCGGGGGAGCGCAGCGTCAGCCCCCGCTCGTTGCCGGTCGTCGACATCGCGATCCGCCAGCCCTGTCCCGGCTCCCCGATCACGTCCTCGTCCGGTACGAAGACCTGGTCCAGGAAGAGCTCCGCGAAGGCGGGCTTGCCGTCGAGGCGGCCGATGGGCCGCACCGTCACCCCCGGCGCCCGCAGGTCGAACATCAGGTACGTCAGCCCCTGGTGCGGTTTCGGGGCGTCCGGGTCCGTGCGGAAGATGCCGAAGGCGCGGTCGGCGAAGGCCGCCCGGGAGGACCAGGTCTTCTGCCCGGACAGCAGCCAGCCGCCCTCGGTGCGCACCGCGCGCGACTTCAGCGAGGCCAGGTCGGAGCCCGACTCCGGCTCCGACCAGGCCTGCGCCCAGATCACCTCGCCGCTCGCCATCGACGGCAGCACCCGCGCCCGCTGCCGGGCGGTGGCGTGGTCGAAGAGGGTCGGGGCGAGGAGGTTGATGCCGTTCTGCGAGACCCGGCCGGGCGCGCCCGCCGCCCAGCACTCCTCCTCGAAGACCAGCCACCGCACGATGTCCACGCCCCGGCCGCCGTACTCCTCGGGCCAGGACACCACCGACCAGCGGTCCGCGTGCAGCCGCGCCTCCCACTCCCGGTGTGCGGCGAAACCCTCCGCCGTCTCCAGGGAGGGCAGGGGGGAGGCGGGCACGTGGGCGGCCAGCCAGGCGCGCGCCTCGGCCCGGAAGGCCTCGACCTCGGCCGTGTGGGCCAGATTCATCGTGGTGTCGTCGGGCATCGGACTCCTTCCCTAACAAGTGTTTGGTAGGTTAACGTACGGCCATGAGCAGCGTCGAGGAGTTCCGCACAGGTCCCGCCTACGTCCCCGGGCACGGCCTGCTGAAGGACCGCACCGCCGTCATCACCGCGGCCGCCGGAGCCGGGATCGGCGGGGCCACCGCCCGCCGCTTCCTGGAGGAGGGCGCCCGCGTCCTCGTCAGCGACGCCCACGCGCGACGGCTGAAGGAGACCGAGGACGCGCTCGCCGCCGAGTTCGGCGCGGACCGCGTCGCCTCCCTGCCCTGCGACGTCACCGACGAGGACCAGGTCCAGGCGCTCTTCGCGCTCGCCGAGCAGACCCACGGCGGCCTGGACATCGTCGTCAACAACGCCGGCCTCGGCGGCACCGCCGCCCTCGTCGACATGACCGACGAACAGTGGTCACGCGTCCTCGACGTCACCCTGAACGGCACCTTCCGCTGCACCCGCGCCGCGCTGCGCTCCTTCCGGGCTGCAGGCACCGGGGGCGGGGTCGTCGTCAACAACGCCTCCGTCGTCGGCTGGCGCGCCCAGACCGGGCAGGCCCACTACGCCGCAGCCAAGGCCGGGGTGATGGCGCTGACCCGCTGCGCGGCCCTGGAGGCCGCCGAGTTCGGCGTACGGATCAACGCGGTCGCGCCGAGCCTGGCCATGCACCCGCACCTGGTGAAGGTCACCAGCGAAGCGCTGCTCGCCGAACTCACCGCCCGCGAGGCCTTCGGCCGGTACGCCGAACCCTGGGAGGTCGCCAACGTCATCGTCTTCCTGGCCAGCGGCTACTCCTCGTACATGACGGGTGAGACCGTCTCGGTCAGCAGCCAGCACCCGTAGACCGAGAATGGGCCCGTGCCAACGAACAAGCCGACAGCCAAGAAGAAGCCACAGGTGACGGCCTCGCCCGAGCGGCGTCGTGAACTCCTCGACACCGCCGCCGAGGTCTTCGCCGCGCAGGGCTACAACGCCACCACCGTCCGGAAGATCGCCGACGCCGCCGGGATGCTCGCCGGCAGCCTCTACTACCACTTCGATTCCAAGGAATCGATGCTCGACGAGATCCTCTCCGCCTTCCTGAACGAACTGTGGGAGGGCTACGACACCGTCCTCGCGGCCGGTCTCGGCCCCAGGGAGACCATCGAGGCCCTCGTCACCGAGTCCTTCCGCGAGATCGACCGGCACCGCGCCGCCGTCGCCATCTACCAGAAGGAATCCCGCACCCTCTCCGCGCAGCCCCGCTTCCACTACCTGTCCGACTCGCAAGTGAAGTTCGAAAAGGCCTGGCTGGGGACGCTGGAGCGCGGCGTCGCGGCCAAGGTCTTCCGCGCCGACCTCGACATCCGCCTCACCTACCGCTTCGTGCGCGACACGGTGTGGGTGGCGGCGTCCTGGTACCGGCCGGGCGGACAGCACAGTCCCGAGGAGATCGCGCGCCAGTACCTGTCGATGGTGCTGGACGGGATCGCCCTGCGTACCTGACCGATCAGCTCACAGAGGAGTCCCGATGCCCGAGGCCTACATAGTCGACGCGGTACGCACCCCCGTGGGGCGGCGGAAGGGCGGCCTGTCGGCCGTCCACCCCGCCGACCTGGGGGCGCACGTCCTGAAGGCACTGGTCGAACGGTCCGGGGTGGACCCGGCCGCCGTCGAGGACGTGGTGTTCGGCTGCCTCGACACGGTCGGGCCGCAGGCGGGGGACATCGCACGGACGGCGTGGCTGGCGGCGGGCCTGCCGGAGGAGGTGCCGGGGGTCACGGTCGACCGCCAGTGCGGGTCCTCGCAGCAGGCGGTGCACTTCGCGGCGCAGGGCGTCCTGTCCGGCACCCAGGACCTGCTGGTCGCGGGCGGCACCCAGAACATGTCGATGATCCCGATCGCCTTCGCCTCGCGGCAGGCGGCCGAGCCGCTGGGCCTCACGCAGGGCCCGTACGCGGGCTCCGAGGGCTGGCGGGCCCGGTACGGGGACGCCCCGGTCAACCAGTTCCACGGCGCGCAGCTCATCGCGGAGAAGTGGGGGATCTCGCGACGCGACATGGAGGAGTTCGCGCTCCGCTCCCACCAGCGGGCGCTGCGGGCGATCGACGAGGGGCGTTTCGAGCGCGAGACGGTGGCGTACGGGCACGTGACGGTCGACGAGGGCCCGCGCCGGGACACCTCCCTGGAGAAGATGGCGGGCCTCAAGCCGGTCGTCGAGGGCGGCACCATCACGGCGGCGGTCTCCTCCCAGGTCTCGGACGGCGCGGCGGCCATGCTGATCGCCTCGGAGCGGGCGGTCCGCGAACACGGCCTGCGTCCGCGCGCCCGCATCCACCACCTCTCGGTCCGCGGCGAGGACCCGATCCGCATGCTGTCCGCGCCGATCCCGGCGACGGCCTACGCGCTGAAGAAGACCGGCATGTCCCTGGCCGACATCGACCTGGTCGAGATCAACGAGGCCTTCGCGCCGGTGGTGCTGGCCTGGCTGAAGGAGACCGGAGCCGACCCGGAGAAGGTCAACGTCAACGGCGGCGCGATCGCACTGGGGCATCCCCTGGGGGCGACGGGCGTGAAGCTGATGACCACCCTGCTCCACGAACTGGAACGCACGGGCGGCCGCTTCGGCCTCCAGACCATGTGCGAGGGCGGCGGCCAGGCCAACGTGACGATCATCGAGCGGCTGTAGCGCCCCTGCCCGAGCCGAGTCGGCCAAGGAGGAAGAACGTGCTTCCCGAGATGCTGTTCGAGAGCAGCGATGTGCCTGCGGCCGACCGATTCGACTGCTGGTCCCAGCTCGTCAGCCGGACCCACGCCCCTCTGGAGCTGCGCAGCGATTTCCGGAAGGACTTCACGGCCTCCCAGCGCCTCCTGGAGCTGGGGGCGGTGTCCGTGTGGCCCACCACATTCCAGCCCGTTTCCTACCATCGAACGCCGAAGCTCATCCGCCAGTCCGATCCCGACACGGTGCACCTCTCCCTGCCGTCCCTCGGATCCCTCAGAGTCACTCACGGCGATGCGAAGGTCCTCTTCAGCCCTCCCGACCTGTGCGTCATCGACACCTCTCGGCCCTTCGTCGTCCAGGCCGGTCCCGACGACGGTTCCAGCCCACACGTGGGGGTCGGGCTCGAGATGCCCAAGGCCCTGCTGCACATCCCCCGCGACCGGATCAGGGAACTGACGACGCGCCCGTTACCGGCCCGGGGCGGATTCGGATTCCTGCTGGCCCAGCTCCTCGCCCAGCTGGAATCCGGGACCGACCATTACCAGGCGTCCGACAGCAGGAGGCTGGGCACCGTCCTGACCGACCTGGTGTCCGCACTGTTCGCCCAGCACCTCGACGCCGACAACGTCCTGCCCCCGGAAACGCGCCGAAACGCCCTGGTTCTACGCATCCGCGCCTTCATCGGCCAACACTTGCACGACCCGCAGCTCACGCCACCGGTCATCGCCGCGGCCCACCACATCTCCCTCCGCTACCTTCACCTCGTCTTCCGGGGGGAAGGTACGACCGTGTCCGCCCTCATCCGTGACCAGCGGCTCGAACGGGCCCGTCGTGAACTGGCCGACCCGGCGCTTCGCGCCGCCCCCGTCTACGAGATCGCCGGGCGATGCGGGTTCCCGGGGGCCGGTGAGTTCAGCCGTGCCTTCCGTCGCGCGTACGTCTCACCCAAGGAATACCGAAATCGGGCCCCATCCGCGGTCGGGCTCCCTCCCGGGCCGTGACCTGCGGGAGGCCTGTCCCATTTCAACCGCTCGCGCGCGCCCGTGCGCCCGTGCGCCCGCGGGCGCGCGACCCCGCGTGCCCGTTGCGGCCGGCCCGGGGGCTGGTTCCTCAGCCGTCCGGATGATTCTTTTTGCCTCGGGCGGGGAGGTCCGTCCGGAGGTGGTGAACACCGTCCCGAAAGGGGAGCGGAGTGTCCTCGGCTCAAGCGGGACGGGGCTTTCGGGCCCGTCGGCCGCCGCCGCCGAGGCGGGCGGCAGGCCGCGGGCCGGCAGCGCGAAGGACGCAGGTCACACCCTTGCGGGCACCCCTACCGGCGGAGGTGTGCTAGCTTAGAGCTCGTTGCAGTTGTGGTACCCATGAACTTTATGTGCGCCTGACGGGAATGTTCCTCAGGCGCTTTTATTGTTTTGCCGGAATCTCCGGATGGGGCCCTTTGCCGCCTATTCAGGAGATTCAAAATGGCACTTGGCACCGTGAAGTGGTTCAACTCGGAAAAGGGCTTCGGCTTCATCGAGCAGGACGGTGGCGGCCCGGACGTCTTCGCCCACTACTCGAACATCGCCACCCAGGGCTTCCGTGAGCTCCAGGAGGGCCAGCGCGTGTCCTTCGACGTCACCCAGGGCCAGAAGGGCCCCCAGGCGGAGAACATCCTCCCCGCCAACTAAGTATTTCAGCTTGCCGGGGTCCGCACCGTGAGGTGCGGGCCCCGGCTTGTCTGCTGTTTCGACCTTTGTTTTACCTGCCGGTTTCAGGAGGGCTTTCTCGCATGACCAGCTCCAGCTCCGCACGACCCAGCCGCCGCCCCACCCGGGGTCGAGGTGCGGCACAGGGGCGTCCGAAGTCTGGCGCGGGACGGCAGAGGTCCGCCCCCGTTGCCCGGCCCCAGGAATTCACCATGCCCGAGCCGATCGCCCCGGCGCTGCCGCCGGTCGCCGCGTTCGAGGACATGGGCATGCCCGAGGCGCTGCTGAAGACCCTCGCCGCCCAGGGCGTCACCGAGCCGTTCCCGATCCAGGCCGCGACGCTGCCGAACTCGCTCGCCGGCCGTGACCTGCTCGGCCGCGGCCGCACGGGCTCCGGCAAGACGCTGGCCTTCGGCCTGGCGCTGCTGGCCCGTACCGCAGGCCGCCGCGCGCAGCCGAAGGCGCCGCTCGCGCTGGTCCTCGTACCGACCCGTGAGCTCGCGCAGCAGGTGACCGACGCCCTGGCCCCGTACGCCACGTCCGTCAACCTGCGCATCGCGACCGTCGTCGGCGGCATGTCGATCAACCGGCAGTCCGGCGCCCTGCGCCGCGGCGCCGAGGTGCTCGTCGCCACCCCCGGCCGTCTGAAGGACCTCATCGACCGCGGTGACGCGGACCTCTCGCAGGTCTCGATCACCGTCCTCGACGAGGCCGACCAGATGACCGACATGGGCTTCATGCCGCAGGTCACGGCGCTGCTCAAGCAGGTCGAGTCCGACGGCCAGCGGATGCTGTTCTCGGCGACGCTGGACAAGAACATCGACAAGCTCGTCAAGATGTTCCTGACCGACCCGGTCGGCCACTCCGTCGACCCGTCGGCCGGCGCGGTCACGACGATGGAGCACCACGTCCTGTACGTCATGGACGAGACCGACAAGAAGGCCGTGGCGACGCGTATAGCCGCTCGCGACGGCCGGGTGATCATGTTCGTGGACACCAAGCGTGCCGTGGACCGCATGGTCAAGAAGCTTCTCGCCGACGGCGTACGCGCCTCCGGCCTGCACGGCGGCCGCTCCCAGCCGCAGCGCAACCGCACCCTCGACTGGTTCAAGACGGGCGAGGTCACCGCGCTGGTCGCGACCAACGTCGCGGCGCGCGGCATCCACATCGACGACCTCGACCTCGTCGTGAACGTGGACCCGCCCACCGACCACAAGGACTACCTGCACCGCGGCGGCCGTACCGCCCGCGCCGGCGAGTCCGGCAGCGTGGTCACCCTGGTGCTGCCCGACCAGAAGCGGGACATGACCCGTCTGATGTCGGACGCCGGGATCTCCCCGCGCACCGCGCAGATCAAGTCCTCCGACGAGGAGCTGTCCCGGCTGACCGGCGCCAAGGAGCCCTCGGGCATCCCGGTGGTGCTGGACGTGCCGCAGCCGACCGCGCCGAAGCAGCGCAGCGGCTCCGGTTCGGGCTCCGGCTCGCGCCGCCGCTCGGGCGGGGGCGCGCCGCGTACCGGCTCTGCCACGGGTGGCGCACCGGCGGCCGGCGGCCGTGGCCGTCGCTCCGGTGGTGCCGGCTCCGGTCAGGCCCCGGCGGCCTCCGGTTCGGGCCAGGCCCGTCGTGGCCAGGGCGGCGCGGGCGGGGCCTCCGGCTCCGGCGAGCGCGGCCGGCGCACCGGGGGCGGCGCCTCCGGTGGTGCGGCCGCGGCTTCGTCGCGCAGCCGGGTCGGCTCCGCGGGCCAGGGCCGCCGCCGGGCGGTCTGACCCGTACCGAAGACGCAGGACGACGCCGGGCAGTGCATCGCGCACTGTCCGGCGTCGTCGTGTCTCCAGGCGGTCCAGGCCATCCAGGCGATCCTGGCGGTGCAGGCGGGTCCTGGCGCCCCTAGCGGACCATCCTGTTCTGGAGCTTCGCCAGCGTCCGCAGGTCCAGGCCGAGGCCTTCGGTCAGGTAGCCGTAGAAGCTGCCGTAGTCGGCCTCCAGCCGGGCCGTCGCGGAGTCCAGGTAGTCCTGGCGGACCTCTTGGAGGGGGATCAGCAGGTCCGGGTTCTGCATCCGCCCGGACTGCTTGAGGCCCGCCCGCACCCGGGCGTCGTAGGCGGCGCGGAAGGTGTTCGACGCCAGGTAGTCGCGCTCGGCGGCGTCCTCGGGGACGGCGAGGGCGCGCAGCAGGACGTAGCTCATCCAGCCGGTCCGGTCCTTGCCGGACGTGCAGTGGTACAGGAGCGGGCCCTGGGTGCCGTTCGCGATCTCCCGCAGGGTCGTCGCGAACTGCGCCCGGTTCTCGGGGCTGCTCACGAAGGTGCGGTAGATGTCGCGCATGTAGGCCTCGGCGCGGCCGCTGCCGAGCATCTGCTCCTGCGTGACGGGGTCGCCGCTGGCGATCGCGCCGACGAGGGTCCCGTACAGGCCGAGGTCGCTGACCGGGCGGGAGGTGGGGGCGAGTCCGGCGGGCAGCTTGTCGGCGCCGTCGTACTGGACCTCCATGGGGATGCGGAAATCGATGACCTTCGTGAGGCCGAGACCGGAGACGGTGGTGACGTCCGCGTCGGTCAGCTTGCTCAGTGCGTCGGAGCGGTAGACCAGCCCCTGGCGGACCTGGCCACCCGTCCAGGTGCGGTAGCCGCCGATGTCCCGGACGTTGACGGCGCCCTGGAGGGTGATCTGGCGAATCGTTTCGGCTTGCTGCTGGTGCCAGTGCGGCCGGGCACTGACCCCGGCGCCGGGTGCCGTTGCCGCCGCGTACGCGGAGGCGGGCAGGGTCCCGATGACGAGGGCGGCGGCGGCCGCCGCGGTCACCAGGCGGATGCGGGCACGGCTCATGTGGGCAACTCCTGTGACGGAGAAGGGGGATCACCCTGGTGGTGGCAGGGTGCGGAGCGAGTGCAGTGCTTGGAGTGCTTCCAGCACCTGTTGTGCCTCGGCCATGACGCGGGAGACGAGCTCCGCACAGGACGGGAGATCGTCGATCACCCCCGCGACCTGGCCCGATGCCATGACGCCGAGGTCCGTACGGCCCTCGACCATGGACGCCTTGAGGAGCATCGGGGTGTTCGCGGCGAGCAGGACCTGGCTCCAGGACAGGTCCTTGCCGTGTTTCATCGCGAGGCCGTCGCGGACCATCCGCCGCCAGCTCAGACCGGACAGCTCCTTGAAGCCGGCCGCGTGCCGGACCGCCCGGGCCAGCGCCCGGATGCGGCCCGCCCGCTCCAGGGAGTCGACCAGCTCGGTGCGGAGCATGCGGTGCGGCAGTCCGTCGACGGCCGTGGTGACGGTGACGTCCTTGACCGTGGCCTTCAGGTACTCGGCCTTCACGGCGTCCGGGACGGTGGAGTCCGAGGTCAGCAGGAAACGGGTGCCCATGGCGATGCCCGCGGCCCCGTAGGACAGGGCCGCGACCAGGCCGCGGCCGTCACTGAAGCCGCCCGCCGCGACCACGGGGATGCCCACGGCGTCCACGACCTGGGGCAGCAGCACGGTCGTCGCCACGTCCCCGGTGTGCCCGCCGCCCTCGCCGCCCTGCACGATCACCGCGTCGGCGCCCCAGGCGGCCACCTTCTCGGCGTGCCGCCGGGCCCCGATCGAGGGGATGACCACCACGCCCGCGTCCTTCAGCCGCCCGATCAGCTCCTTGGAGGGCGCGAGGGCGAAGGAGGCGACCCGGACCCCCTCGTCGATGATCAGCTCGGCGCGCTCGGCCGCGTCCCCGGCGTCCGCGCGCAGGTTGACCCCGAAGGGGGTCCCGGGCGCGGTGCGAGCCTTGACCTCGCGCACCGCCGACCGCAGCTGGTCCACGGTCATCGTCGCCGAGGCCAGGATCCCGAGGGCCCCCGCGTTCGCCGCGCCCGACACCAGGCGGGGGCCGGCGACCCAGCCCATGCCCGTCTGCACGATCGGGTGCCGGACGCCGACCAGCTCGGTGAATGCCGTCTCCATCGGATCAGACCCGCACTTCCCGGTCGCGCAGCCCCCGGGGATCGATGACCTCGCGGATGAGCCGCAGCTCCTCGGCGCTCGGCTCCCGGGTGTACGGGACCTGCTCGGCGACGGCCAGGTCGAAGCCGGTGGCCGCCCGGACCTGCTCGACGCTGACCCCCGGATGGACCGAGGCCAGGCGCATCGTGTGGCCGGGGCCGGTGAAGTCGAAGACGCCGAGGTCGCTGACCACCCGGGGGAGGCGGTGGTAGCGGGTCACCCCGGCGGCCTCGGCGCGGTCGTGACCGACGCCGCTGACCATGTCGACGCGCTCGACGAACACCCGGGTGGAGTGCTTGGGGATCCAGTAACTCACCGGGTTGTTCAGGGTGTTGACGGGTGCGCCGCGCACCCCGAGGAGCTGGCGCGTCGGCCGCTCCCAGTCGCCGATGCAGGAGATGTTCTGGTTGCCGAAGCGGTCGATCTGGCTGGCGCCCATCATCACGTGCCGCTTGCCGCCGGTGACCATGGTCAGGTGCCGCCGGTACGGGAGCCAGCCCTCGGCCGTGCCGTCGAGTCCGACGAGCAGGGCCTCGCCGTCGGTCAGGAGCAGGTCGGGGGAGAAGGTCCGCTTCGCGAGGCGGGCGCCGAAGGACGGGATCAGGCCCATCGGGCTGGCGAGCACCTCGCCGTTGTCCCGCCAGGCCTCGGCGCAGGCGATCACGCAGTATTCGGATCGGGTGGGCGGCAGGAGGGGGGAACGGCTGATCACTTCTGCTCCTCGTGCCAGGTCCGGACGGCGGACTGGTAGTCGTGCTCGCCCGCCCCGGAGAGGAAGCGCTCGGCGAACTCGGGCCAGGGTGTGGTCGCGTAGAGCTTCTGGAAGGCCTCGTCGCGGTCGTAGTCGGGGACGCAGGAGGTGAAGTGCGCGCCGTTCGGGGTCTCCACGACCCCGGTGACGGAGTGGCGGCTGACGAGGAGCGACTGCGGGGGGCCCGCCTTGCCGAGCTCGGCGGTCTCGACGAGCTGCTCGCAGGAGACGTAGGCGGCGTCGGCGGCCTCGCAGAAGAGGTCGTCGAAGTAGGGGTCCGGGCCCAGGTACTGGGCGTTGCCCAGGCGGTCGGCCCGGTTCAGGTGGACCAGGGCGGCGTCCATGCGCAGGGCGGGGACGGCGACGAGCTCCTCGCCGTCGGCGTAGGGGGAGGTGACGGTGCGCAGCTCCGGGTTGACCCGCATCACGTCGGAGCCGAGGCCGGCGCGGACGGGGAGGAAGGGCAGCCGGTTCGCGGCGGCGTGCAGGCCCCACATGAACATGGCCTCGTCGAGCTCGGTGAGGGTGAAGGCGGCGCGCTCGCGGGCGGCCCGGAAGTGGGGCTCCAGCGGGATGGAGTCGAGGGTGGCGAAGGGGGCGACGAGCCTCTTGATCCGGCCCGCGGCGGCCAGCAGGCCGACGTCGGGGCCCCCGTACGAGATCACGGTGAGGTCGGTGACGTCGGAACGCAGCAGTGCGCGCACCAGGGCCATGGGCTTGCGCCGGGAACCCCAGCCGCCGATGCCGATGGTCATTTCGCTGCGCAGCTGCCCGACGACCTCTTCGGGGCTCATGGTCTTGTCGGTCATGCGGTGTGTCCCTGTCCCTTCCCGAAGGTGTCGCGGACCCGGTCGGCCACCCCGCTGAGGTTGGCCTCGAAGGTGAAGCCCTGCTCGAAGCGGTAGCTGCGGCGCACGTCCACGGGATCGATGCCGTTGATGGCCGCCTTGGCCAGCCGGATGAGATGGCCGTCCTTCTTCGCGATCTCGGCGGCCAGCTCCAGGGCGGCGGCGCGCAGTTCGCCCGGCGGGACCACCTTCCAGACCGAGCCGTGCGCGTGCAGTTCGGCGGCGGTCGCGGTGCGCGAGGTGTAGTACAGCGTGCGCATCAGGTGCTGGGGGACGAGCCGGGCCAGGTGGGTGGCGGCGCCGAGAGCACCCCGGTCCAGCTCGGGCAGGCCGAAGGTGGCGTCGTCGGAGGCGACGATCGCGTCGGCGTTGCCGACGAGGCCGATGCCGCCGCCCAGGCAGAAGCCGTTCACGGCCGCGACCACCGGCACCTCGCACTCGTAGACGGCGGCGAAGGCCTCGTAGCAGCCCCGGTTGGCGCCGATGAGGGAGGCGTGGCCGGCGTCGCGCTGCATCTCCTTGATGTCGACGCCGGCGTTGAAGCCGCGGCCCTCGGCGGCGAGGATCACGCACCGGACCTCGGGGTCGCGGCCGGCGGCGCGCAGGGCGTCGGCGAGGTCGTACCAGCCCTGCACGGGCAGCGCGTTGACGGGCGGGAAGTCGACTGTGACGAGTGCGATGCCCTTGTCCGGGCTGGAGGTGGAGACACCCATGAGCGGATCAGCTACCTTTCCACCAAACATTTGTTAGGTGAGGAAGGTAGCAGCCTATGGAGCTCGACGGGAGGGTCGTCGTCGTCACCGGGGGAACCCGCGGCGTCGGCGCCGGAATCGCCCGGTCGTTCCTCGCGGTCGGCGCCGAAGTCGTCGTCTGCGCCCGGCGGCCACCGCAGGAACCGGTGTCCGCGGGCGGCCGAGAGGCGTCCTTCACCGCGGTCGACCTGCGCGATCCGGCGGCCGTACAGGACTTCTTCGGCTCGCTCGCGGAGCGGTACGGGCGGCTCGACTGCCTGGTCAACAACGCGGGCGGGACCCCGTACCGGCTGCTCGGCGAGGGCGAGGCACAGCGCCACGCACGGGTCGTCGAGCTCAACCTGGTGGCGCCGATGACGGCCTCGCTGGCCGCTTACCCGTGGCTGCGGCAGGCCCGCGGCTCGGTGGTGATGATCGGCAGCGTCAGCGGCACCCGGCCCTCGCCGGGCACGGCGGCGTACGGGGCGGCGAAGGCGGGCCTGGAGAACCTGGCCCGGTCCATGGCCGTGGAATGGGCGCCCGAGGTACGGGTGAACTCCCTCGTCCTGGGCATGGTGCGGACCGAGCTGGCCCACCTGCACTACGGGGACGCGGCCGGGATCGCGGCCGTGGGCGCGACCGTCCCGCTGGGGCGGCTCGCGGAACCCTCCGACGTGGGCGAGGCCGCGGTGTTCCTGGCCTCCGCCGGGGCGGCGTACGTGAGCGGGGCGAGCCTGCTGGTGCACGGGGGCGGGGAGCGCCCGGCGTTCTTGGATGCGGCAACTGTCAACAAGGAGAGCTGACATGGCGGGACTGTGCGAGGGCCGGGTCGTGATCGTGACGGGTGCGGGGCGGGGGCTGGGGCGGGCCCACGCGCTGGCCTTCGCGGCCGAGGGGGCGAAGGTCGTCGTGAACGACCTGGGGGTCGGGCTGGACGGGCTGCCGGGTCCGGACGGTCCGGCGAGCCCGGTCGTCTCCGAGATCCGCGCGCTGGGCGGGGAGGCGGTGGCGCACGGCGGGGACATCGCGACGTCCGAGGGCGCGGCCTCCCTGGTGGCGACGGCCGTCGACACCTTCGGCCGCCTGGACACCCTGGTCAACAACGCGGGGTTCCTGCGGGACCGGATGCTGGTCAACCTGGACGAGGACGACTGGGACGCGGTCGTGCGGGTGCACCTGAAGGGGCACTTCCTGCCGCTGCGGTCGGCGGCCGCGTGGTGGCGGGCGGAGGCGAAGGCCGGCCGGCAGGCGGCGGCCCGGGTGGTCAACACCTCCTCGGGGGCCGGGCTGCTGGGCTCCGTCGGGCAGGGTAACTACAGCGCGGCCAAGGCGGGGATCCTCGGCATGACCCTGGTCGCCGCGGCGGAGATGGGCCGGTACGGGGTCCAGGTCAACGCGATCGCCCCCGCGGCGCGGACCCGGATGACGGAGCAGACCTTCGCGCAGACCATGGCAGCCCCGGCGGAGGGCGACTTCGACGCGATGGCCCCGGAGAACGTGTCCCCGCTGGTGGTGTGGCTCGGTTCCGATGCCTCGGCCGGTGTCACGGGCCGGGTCTTCGAGGCGGAGGGCGGCCGGATCACGGTGATGGAGGGCTGGCGGCCGGGCCCCACGGCGGACCGGGGAGCGCGCTGGACTCCGTCGGAGGCGGGGGAGGCCACGCTGAAACTGCTCGCCGCGGCCGAGGTCCCGCAGCCGGTGTACGGCGCGCGGTGACCCCGGCGGCGGGCCTGGGCCCCGGCTCGGCGGACAGGGCCTAGGGTTCCTGGTCCGGGACAAGAGCCGAAGGGGCACGATCCAACGATGGCCGTCACACCGACCCCGCAGAAGATCACCACGTTCCTGATGTTCGAGGGGCGAGCCGACGAGGCGATGCTCTTCTACACCTCGCTGTTCGACGACGCGGAGATCCTGTCCGTGAGCCGCTACGGCCCCGACGAGACCGGGCCCGGCGCCGGGCAGGAGGGAACCGTGCGCCACGCGACCTTCTCCCTGGCGGGGCAGCGGTTCATGTGCATCGACAGCCCGGCCAAGCACGAGTTCGGTTTCACGCCCGCGATGTCGCTGTACGTCCAGTGCGAGGACGAGGCCGAGATCGACCGCCTCTACGGCGCGCTCGCCGAGCAGGGGCAGGAGCTCATGCCCCTGGGCTCGTACGGATTCAGCGCCCGGTTCGGCTGGGTGAACGACCGCTTCGGCGTCTCCTGGCAGCTGAACGTCGCGGCCCCGCCGAGCGAAGGCGGGCAGTGACCGCGCTCGACCGCTGATCCGGGGCCGGGGGCCGGGGGCCGGGGCTGGCCGGGGCCGGGCACGGAAACGGGCCCGGCCCCCTGGCGAGGGGTCGGGCCCGGGTCTTCACCGGTGCGGTGGGATATGACTACCCGCTACATGCACGTGCTGAACCGCAGCAGGCCCATCATGTTGTCCGTCGGGTCAGGACAGCTTGCCGTCGTAGTCCGGCAGCTTGACCGTGCGCTCGGCGTGACCGCCGACGAGGTCGGTCGGGCTGTTGCCGATGTTGGCGATGATCGTGTAGCCGCGCGCCTCGATCTCCGCGCGCTTGCCCGTCTTGTAGGCGCTGACCTCGTCGAACAGGTCGGGCAGGTCACGGACGTAGAGGCCCGAGACCGGGTAGCCGACGGCCTTGAGGTTGCGCTCGGTGAGGGAGTGGATGATCCCGGGGCGGGCGGTGACGAAGAAGATGGCGACCCCGCGCTCGTTCGCGTACCGGGTCAGCTCGCGCACCTTGGAGATCGCGGGGGTCGGGAACGTCCAGAACCAGTGGAAGTCCGTCTCCAGCGAGGTGTTGTCGATGTCGAGGACGATCGCGGGCTTCTCGCCGGCGGGCGAGGCGGCGATGCGCTGCTCGATGGCGGGGCGGGCGGCGTCGATGACGGCGGCGACGTCCCGCTGCCAGGTGGCGTAGTCGATGCCGAGAATCGCGGCGTTGCCGCCGGGCGCGGACGCGGTCGCGGACACGGATGCCGACGCGGTGGCGGGGGCCGCCTGCGCGGCGGTGGCCGGAACCAGCGTCAGGACGGCGGCCGCTGCGGCCACGCCTGCGGCGGCGGTACGGGTCATACGGGTGCGGCGGGTGCTGCGCATGGGGGGCGCTCCTCGGTCACGAATTGGCATGTGCGTGACCAGAGTTGGCGAGATCCCGACGCATGTCTACCGACCGGTAGGAAATCTTTCATGGCCGGGCGGTGAATGATCTTGGGATGGGGGCTTATGTGTCGCAATCGAGCACGGTCCGGCACAGCCCGCACCGCGCCCGGAGCCGCCCGCGCACCGGCACCCGCAGCCGCTGCTCGCACACCGGGCACGGAAAGCTCACGCGCAGCCCGCTCCCGTCGCGGTCGAAGCGGTACGCCGCCCCCCGCGGCCGCGCCTGCGCCGGCCCCTGCGGCGAAGTGGCGCCGGCGCGCCGGTCCTTGGCGTAGCGGAGCCGGGCCACCCGGCCCGCCGCGGAGAGCGGGGGCCGGCGCAGGTCCCGCTCGGCCAGCGCGCGCCCGCGCACGTAGGCCTCGTAGGCCTGCGGGCTGGTGAACCAGGTGGAGGGGTCCTCGCCGAGCAGTGCGGCGCGCTTGGCGAGGACGTAGCCGAACTCCTCCGGGGTGAGGTAGCCGAACTTCTGGTGGGTGAGCGCGTCCTCGCGGTAGGCGTCGAGGAGCAGCCAGCCCACCCCGAGGTACGCGGCGGCGGTGTCGGTGAGGATCTCGTTGCGCGCGGTGTCGGGGAAGCCCAGCTCCAGCCGGTGCAGCAGCACGTGGGTGATCTCGTGGGACAGGGCCGCCGCCAGGTCGCGGCGGTGGGTGCGGAAGCGGTCGTTGACCTCGATGAAGTACTCGGGGCCCGCGGCCAGTTCCACGGTGGCCGCCTGCTCCATCGGCCGGAAGGCGACCACCATGCGCGCGTCGGGCAGCCGGAGCGCATGCACCATCGCGGAGGCCACCCGCTGCGCCCCCAGGTGCAGGTCGTCGGCGGCGTCGAAGGCCGCGTCGGCGGGGGAGAAGCTCGCGCCGTAGGCGCGGATCCCGTCGGCCGACAGCCGCCGGAAGAGCGCGGTGATCGAGCTCCGCACCGTCGTCAGATGTGGAAATCCGTGCTCGATCGGGCCGCCCGGCCCGCCGTTCTCCGTCATCGGATCCCCCTCGCCGCAAACCCTGTCGTGTCGAACACGAGTTGGCCGAAAGTGCGTTCTTGATGCCCGCCATACGGCTGCTGTGTCATGGACGTGTCATTCACCCGATGACACGCACGGCCCAACCCCCCACGAAAGGCAGTGTGTTGACTGTGAGTACCTTCACGCGATTCTTGAAGCGCACTCTCGCCGTCGGCGCGGTCGCCCTCGCAGCCGTCAGCCTCCAGCCCGGCAGCGCCACCGCCGGCACCGCCCCCGTCGTCGGCGGCACCCGCGCCGCCCAAGGCGAGTTCCCCTTCATGGTGCGCCTCTCCATGGGCTGCGGAGGCGCCCTCTACACCCAGCAGATCGTCCTCACCGCCGCCCACTGCGTCAGCGGCTCCGGCAACAACACCTCCATCACCGCCACCGCCGGAGTCGTCGACCTCAACAGCTCCAGCGCCATCAAGGTCAAGTCCACCAAGGTCCTCCAGGCCCCCGGCTACAACGGCACGGGCAAGGACTGGGCCCTGATCAAGCTCGCCCAGCCCATCAACCTGCCCACCCTCAAGATCGCCGAGACCAAGGCCTACGACAACGGCACCTTCACCGTCGCCGGCTGGGGCGCCACCCGCGAGGGCGGCAGCCAGCAGCGCTACCTGCGCAAGGCCACCGTCCCCTTCGTCTCCGACGCCAGCTGCCAGGCCTCGTACGGCAGCTCCCTCGTCCCGGCCGAGGAGATCTGCGCCGGCTTCGACGAGGGCGGCGTCGACACCTGCCAGGGCGACTCCGGCGGCCCGATGTTCCGCCGCGACAACGCCGGCGCCTGGATCCAGGTCGGCATAGTCAGCTGGGGCGAAGGCTGCGCCCGCCCCGACTACCCGGGCGTCTACACCGAGGTCTCCACCTTCGCCGCCGCGATCAAGAGCGCAGCGGCCGGAATGTAGCCCACGCTCGCCCTTCCGGCCGGGCGCGAACCGGCCGGAAGGGCGAGGCGCCATACCCCAAATGTACGCAAGCTCTGCCGAAAGGCAGCAAAGCTGCGGTTGCGGTTGCGGTTGCGGTTGCGGGCGCACGCGGGCACCGGTCCCACGGGAAGCGGCCGGCGACGGCAGCGGGCGAGTGGTCATCGTCACCACCTCCGGCCTAGGGGGTGTCCGGGCGAGTACGTCCACGCGGCACTCCACGGCGCAGCGCCCGGCTTCCTCCTGAAGGACGCAAGCCCGGCCGCGCCGGTTGAAGCGGTCCGCGCACATTCCAGCCCCGCCGGCGTTCGAGGCGCGGGGTCCGGGGCGGAGCCCCGGGAGGCCCCGGCGCAGCCGCCGAGCCACCGCGCCCCCGCTGGAGCGCTCGTAGGGGGGTCCCCGTCTCACTGGCCGACTGCCCGAGGACGCACCCGCCGCCGCCACGTATTCTCGGGACCATGAGCATCAGCAACATCAACAACGGCAACGGTGACGGCGAGCGCAAGGACGCAACCGGCATCGACGCGAGCGTCGCCGCCGAACTCGCCCGCCTGCGCGACAGCATCGACAACATCGACGCGGCCGTGGTCCACATGCTCGCCGAACGCTTCAAGTGCACCCAGCAGGTCGGCCACCTCAAGGCCCGCCACCAGCTGCCCCCCGCGGACCCCAGCCGCGAGGCCAGCCAGATCGCCCGGCTGCGCCAGCTCGCCGAAAACGCCAAACTCGACCCGGCCTTCGCCGAGAAGCTCCTCAACTTCATCATCGCCGAGGTCATCCGCCACCACGAGACGATCGCCGCCGGCGAGGAATAAGAGCACCGGGTCCGGCCGCCCACTGGGGCAGCATGGGCCCCATGTCCGCACTGACGCGCACCGAAGCGCAGCTCCGAGCCCGGCTCCTCGACGTCCACCACTACGCCGTCACCCTCGACCTCACCGGCGGGGAAGACACCTTCGACTCCACCACCGTCATCCGGTTCACCGCCCGCACCGCCGGAGACACCTTCGTAGAGCTGAAGCCGGACCAGCTGCGCTCCGCCACCCTCGACGGCAACCCCCTCGACCCGGCGGCCCTCGACGACAACCGTCTCCCGCTCACCGGCCTCACCCAAGGCCCCCACGAACTGCGCCTCGACACCCGCATGCGGTACTCCCGCACCGGCGAGGGCCTGCACCGCTTCACCGACCCCGCGGACGGGCACACGTACGTCTACAGCCAGCTGTTCCTGGACGATGTCCAGCGGGTCTTCCCGGCCTTCGACCAGCCCGACCTCAAGGCCGTCTTCGAGTTCACCGTCACCGCCCCCGACCACTGGACCGTCCTCGCCAACGGCATCACCACCCGCACCGGCGACCGCGACGGCGACGGCGCCGGCATCTGGCAGTCCGCCCCCACCCCCGTCATCTCCACCTACCTCGCCGCCGTCGCCGCGGGCCCCTGGCACAGCGTGCGCATCGAACACGCCGGACTGCCCTTCGGCATCCACTGCCGCCAGTCCCTCGCACCCCACATGGACGCCGACGCCGAGGAAATCCTCTCCGTCACCAGGGACTGCTTCGACCGCTACCAGGAGAAGTTCACCGAGCCCTACCCCTTCGACTCCTACGACCAGGCCTTCGTACCCGAGTTCAACGCCGGCGCCATGGAGAACCCCGGCCTCGTCACCTTCCGCGACGAGTTCATCTTCCGCTCCGCCGTCACCGACACCGAACGCCAGTCACGCGCCATGGTCATCGCCCACGAGATGGCCCACATGTGGTTCGGCGACCTCGTCACCCTCGCCTGGTTCGACGACATCTGGCTCAACGAATCCTTCGCCGAATACATGGGCTACCAGACCCTCACCGAAGCCACCCGCTTCACCGACACCTGGACCGACTTCGGCGTCACCCGCAAGCCCTGGGGCTACGACGCCGACCAGCGCCCCTCCACCCACCCCGTCGCCCCCGCCCCCCAAGACGTCCCCGACACCGCCTCCGCCCTCCTCAACTTCGACGGCATCTCCTACGCCAAGGGTGCCTCCGCCCTGCGCCAGCTCGTCGCCTGGCTCGGCGAGAAGGACTTCCTGGCCGGCATCAACACCCACTTCGCCCGCCACAAGTTCGCCAACGCCTCCCTCGCCGACTTCGTCGAATCCCTCGCCGCCCACACCGAACGCGACGTCCGCGCCTGGGCCGACAGCTGGCTGCGCACCACCGGCATCGACACCCTCACCCCGCGGGTCGAGGAGGGCGCCGCCGGCTGGACCCTCACCGTCGACCGCCACGGCAGCCGCCCGCACCACATCACCGTCGGCGTCTACGACCGCGACCCCGCCGGCGGCGGCACCCTGGAACCGCGCGAACACCTCGACCTCGACATCCCCTCCGACGAGATCATCTCGGTGAGCGGCGCACGCCCAGCCCTGCTCCTCCTCAACGACGGAGACCTCACCTACGCCAAGGTCCGGCTCGACCAGGCCTCCGTCGAAACGGTCCTGCACGGCCTCTCCGGCATCCCCGACGCCCTCACTCGCGCCGTCGTCTGGAACTCCCTGCGCGACATGGTCCGCGACGGCGAACTCGCCCCGCAGGAGTACCTGCTGACCGCCGCCGCACACCTGCCCGAGGAACACGACCTGGCCATCGTCCAGGGCGTCCTCGCCTTCGCCCGGCACCACATCGCCGTACGCTACCTCGCCCCCGAGGAGCGGACCGCGGCGCTCACCACCCTCACCACCATCGCCCACGACCTGCTCCGCCAGACCGAGGACGGCTCCGAGCCCGGCCGGCGGCTGACCGCCGTACGCGCCCTCATCGACAGCGCCACCCAGCCCGACACCATCGCCTCCTGGCTCGCCGACGACACCGTCCCCGGCGGACCCGGGATCGACCCCGAGCTGCGCTGGCGCATCCTCG
This sequence comes from Streptomyces sp. NPDC030995, assembly GCF_055571215.1. Lineage (NCBI taxonomy): Bacteria > Bacillati > Actinomycetota > Actinomycetes > Kitasatosporales > Streptomycetaceae > Streptomyces > Streptomyces sp. NPDC030995. The sequence goes on along the minus strand of NZ_JBVIFS010000011.1, from coordinate 181,127 downwards.
CCCGCCTGGCCGTCCTCGGCGCCGTCGGGGAGGGCGAGATCGCCGCCGCGCTGGCCGCCGACCCCAGCGCCACCGGCGAGGAAGGCGCGGCCCGCTGCCGCGCCGCACTCCCCACCATCGAGGCCAAGGCCGCGGCCTGGGACCGGCTCTTCCACGACGACACCCTGTCCAACTACCTCTTCAGCGCCACCGCGCAGGGCTTCTGGCAGCCCGAACAGGCCGACCTCGTACGGGATTACGTGCCCCGCTACTACCCGGAGGCCGTCGCCCTCGGCGCCCGCCGGGGCCCCGCCATCGGGGAGGCGGCCGGCAAGTGGGCCTTCCCCGCCTACGCCGTCGACGAGACCAACCTCCAGGCCGGCCACGCCTGCCTCGCCGACCCGGACATCCTCCCGCTCCTGCGCCGCAAGCTCGTCGACCAACTCGACGACCTGGCCCGCGCCCTCCGAGTCCTGACCACCCCCGGCCCCGCCGGCCCTCTCAGCCCCTCCGGCGTTTGAGGAGCGGGGTTCGGGGCGGAGCCCCGGATCTCTGAGCCCCGGGCGATCGAGGCGCGGGTCCGGGCAGAGCCCGGCGGGGCGGCGGGCCCCGCCCGGCCCCGCCGGGCTCCACCCCCGCCGGGCCCCCGCAGGGCACCCGCACCGGTAAACCCCGGACAAACCCCGGCGGTTACCCCATTCGGGTCGGATCGTTGTACTGGCAGGGTGCCCCGCCCCGCACCCCTCCCAGCCCCGGAGGACCCCGATGACCGCGCCGCCCGGCAATGGCAACGGCACAGGCAAAGGCAACGGCACAGGCACCCCACCCCTCGCCGGGGGCCCAGACGGGCCGGCCGCCCTGCGGCCCCTCCTCGACACCGTCCTCGAAGCCCTGCACACCGGAGCCCGGGAACGCGGCGGGCCACTGCCGGCCGGCGGCCCCGACGCCGTCGCCGCCCGCGTCCGCGCCGCACTGGGCGACGTACTGCCCGCACACGGAACCGGCGACCACGAAGCGCTGCGGACCCTCGTGCACACCCTCGCCGCCGGCGCCGCGGACCCCGCCGACCCCCTGTGCGCGGCCCACCTGCACTGCCCGCCGCTCGCCGTCGCGGCCGCCGCCGACCTCGCCGCCAGCGCCCTCAACCCCTCCCTCGACTCCTGGGACCAGGCCCCCGCCGCCTCCGCCGTCGAAGCCCTCCTCACCCGCGCCCTCGCCGCCGAGTTCTACGCCACCCCCCACGCCGACGCCCTCGTCACCACCGGCGGCACCGAAGCCAACCAACTCGCGCTCCTCCTCGCCCGCGAACGCCACGGACCAGCGCTCACCGTCCTGCACGGAGCCAACGCCCACCACTCCGTCCCCCGCGCCGCCTGGCTCCTCGGCCTGCCCCCCGCCGTCGCCGTCCCCACCCCCGCCGGCACCCTCGACCCCGCCCGCCTCGCCGAAGCGCTCGCGGCCGCCCCCGGCCCCACCCTCGTCACCGCCACCGCCGGCACCACCGACGCCGGACTGATCGACCCCCTCCACCGCATCGCCGACCTCTGCGACCGCTACGGCGCCGACCTCCACATCGACGCCGCGTACGGCGGCCTCCTCGCCCTCAGCCCCCGCCACCGCGACAAACTCGCCGGACTCGGCCGCGCCCACTCGATCACCATCGACCTGCACAAACTCGGCTGGCAGCCCGTCGCCGCAGGACTCCTCGCCGTCCCCGACACCGCCCTGCTCGCCCCCCTCGCCCACCAGGCCGGCTACCTCAACGCCACCGACGACACCGAAGCCGGCCTGCCCGACCTCCTCGGCCGCTCCCTGCGCACCACCCGCCGCCCCGACGTCCTCAAGATCGCCGCAACCCTGCGCTCACTGGGCCGCGACGGCCTCATTCACCTCATCGACCACACCTGCCACCTCGCACAGCACCTCGCCCGGCTCCTCGACGCCCACCCCGGCTTCGAACTCCACGCGGCGCCCACCATCAGCACCGTCCTCTTCCGGCCCACCCACGCCGACGACGACGCGCTCGCCACCCTGCGCCGCACCCTCCTGCACGAAGGCCGCGCCGTCCTCGGCCGCACCCACGCCGACGGCCGCCTGTGGTTCAAAGCCACTCTGCTCAACCCGCACACCACGGCGGGGGACCTGGACACCCTGATCGCCCTCCTGGAAGGCAGCACCCAGCGATGACCGCCCAGCTCGACGCCCCCCACGACCTCGTCGGAATCGGCATCGGCCCCTTCAACCTGTCCCTCGCGGCCCTTGCCCACGGCCTGCCGCAACAAGGAGCAGGGGAACTCGCCACCGCCTTCTACGACCAGCGCCGCGACTTCCGCTGGCACCCCGGACTCCTCATCGACGGAGCCACCCTCCAAGTCCCCTTCCTCGCCGACCTGGTCACCCTCGCCGACCCGGCCAGCCCCTGGAGCTTCCTCAGCTACCTCAAGCACAAGGAACGGCTCTTCCCCTTCTACTTCGCCGAGCAGTTCCACATCCACCGCGCCGAATACGACGCCTACTGCCGCTGGGTCGCCGGCCGCGTCCCCGGACTCCACTTCGGCCACCAAGTCGACGCCGTCCGCTGGAACCCCGAACGCGACCTCTTCGAAGTCGACTTCACCCAACTCGACTCCGCCGGCGAAGCCGAAGCCCTCGGCCGCACCTACACCCGCCACCTCGCCCTCGGCATCGGCACCGCCCCCTACATCCCCGCACCCCTGCGCCCCCTCGCCGAAGCCCCCACCGTCCCCGTCATCCACTCCGCCGACTACCTCGACAACCGCCCGCGCATCCTCGGCGCCGAACACGTCACCGTCATCGGATCAGGCCAGTCCGGAGCGGAAGTCTTCCTCGACCTGCTCCGCGCCCGCCCCGCCGGCCGCGAACGCCTCACCTGGCTCGCCCGGACCCCCTCCTTCGCCCCCATGGAGTACTCCAAGCTCGGCCTCGAACACTTCACCCCCGACTACACCCGCTACTTCCACTCCCTCCCCGAACCCGTACGCGACCGACTCGTCCCCGCCCAATGGCAACTCCACAAGGGCATCGACGCCGACACCATCGCCGCCATCCACGAGGAGCTCTACCGCCGCACCCTCCACGGCGGCTGGCCCGACGCCGTCCTCACCCCCGGAGTCAGCGTCCGTACCGCCGGCCGCGTCGCCACCACCAAGGTCGAACTCCACCTCGAACACGTCGAACAAGGCACCCGCTCCCGCCTCACCACCGACGCCGTCGTCCTCGCCACCGGCTACCAGGAACGCCCCCTCGGCCGCCTCCTCGCAGGCCTCGACCCCTACCTGCGCAAGGACTCCTCCGGCCGCCCCCGCATCGACGACCGCCACCGGATGATCCTCGACCCCACCGTCACCGGCAGCATCTTCGTCCAGAACGGCGAACGCCACACCCACGGCGTCGGAGCCCCCGACCTCGGCCTCGCCGCCTGGCGCAGCGCCGCCATCCTGAACACCCTCACGGGCAAGGACCCCTACCCCCAGCCCGCACGCACCGCCTTCACCACCTTCGGCCTCGACCAGCGGGAGCACACCCGCCCCCAACCCGCAGGCGAACTGCTCCCGCTGGTCGAACACCCCTAGCGCTGCTAGAAGACCGGTATCGAGGCCCGGGTCAGCCGCCAGTCCACGGACGCGAACTGCGCCGGGTCCACCGTCCCCTTCGCCTTCACCCACTGGATGATCGTGTTCCGGATCTCGTCCGAGTTCGCCCACAGCTGCTTGGCCTGCGGCACGTGCGGGAAGTTCCCGCCGCCCGAGGCCCGGTAGTTGTTCACCGCCAGCACGAACTGCCCCGCCGGATCCACCGGCTCCCCCCGGAACGACAACCCCGTGATCCGCGAACCCACCGGCTGCGCGATGTCGATGTCGTACGCCAACCCGTACACCGCGTCGTAGTTGTAGTCCGGGACGCCCTCGGCGTTCGTCAGCTTCGCCGGATCCACCACCTCACCCGGCGCCGTCCGCACGAAGTACCGCGCCGAATACTCCAGATAATCCTTCAGCTGCGCACCCGTCAGCAGCCGCGCCTCCATCGTGTTCTCGAACGGGTACAGCCCCGCCGCATCCCTGATCGTCACCTGCCCCGCCGGAATCGCCGCCGTCCGCGAGAAACACGACGCCTGCGACAGCACCGGCAGCGCCGCCCACTCCGTACCCGCCAGCGCGGCCTTCACCGTCTCCGCCTGCACATGGTTGATCAGATCGATGATCGCCACGTCCTTGACCGGACCCTCGGCCGAGGACATCGCCTGCGTCGACGTACCGATCACCTGATTGACGTACGCCACGACCTTGCGGTGCTCCTCCTCCAGCAGCCCGACGACCTTCGGGTCCTCCGCCACCGTGTTCGAGTTCAGCACCTTCGCCGCGACCTTCGCCACCGACCAACGGCCCTTGGCCCACGTCAGCTCGAAGTCGAACAGCGTCAGCCGCTGACCCCACTTGAGCGGCTCCGACAACACGACGTCCTTGCCCGTCGCCTTGTTCTTCACCCGGTACTCGGCAATCTCCGTGTGCGCGTGCCCCACCAGGATCGCGTCGATCCCCGGCACCTGCTCCGCCACCAGAGCCGCCGCATTCTCGATGTACGGCAACTGATCCCCGTACGAGGACGTCCCGCTCGAACCCGAATGCGCCGACACGATCACCACATCCGCGCCCATCGACCGCAGCTTCGGCACGTACTTCGCCGCCTGCTCCTCCAGACCCGGGAACGTCATCTTCCCCTGCACGTTCGCCTTGTCCCACAGCGCGATCCCCGGGTTCGTCAGCCCCAGCACCGCCACCTTCACATCACGCCCGTGCGGAGTCCTCAGCCGGTGCATGCTGTACGGCGCGAACGCCGGCCGCAACGTCTTCGCATCCAGCGCGTTCGCCCCCAGCAACGGGAAGTCGCACTGCTCCTCGAACTTCCGCAGCACCGGAATGCCGTAATTGAACTCGTGGTTCCCCAGCGCCGCCGCGTCATACCCGATCGCGTTCATCGCCTGCGCCATCGGGTGCACCGGACCCCGCCGCGCGGTGATCGGATCCACCTTCGCGTAGTAGTACGACAACTGCGTGCCCTGAATGGTGTCACCGGCATCGATCAGCAGCGTGTTGCAACGCCCCTTCTCCGCCCGCACCTGCTCCACCAGAGTGGAGATCTTCGCCAGACCGACGTCGTTGTGCGCCTTGTCGTCGAACTCCTTGTCCGTGAAGTAGTCCCAGTTGAAGACGTTCCCGTGCAAGTCGGTCGTGCCCATCACCGTGAACGAGTACGTCCGCGGCCCCGGCCCCTTCGCGGCCTGCTGGGCCGCAGCCGGGGTGCTCGTGGCCCCCGCCAACGCCACAGCCGCACCAGTCGCAGCCGTGGTCCCCAGGAACGTCCTACGGTCGAATGCCATGCCATCTCCCCTTGTGAGGCGCGTATGCAGAAGTACAGACAACGCGCGTAGATTCTGACCCACGGGTAACAAGAGGCAACACCCCGACCAGGTTTCGATCCGATGACCACCCCCGTACGGGCGACAGTGCGACAGTGAAGCCATGACCCAGGACGCATCGCACCAGCCCTACGGAACCCCCGAAGTACCCCGCGTCGCAGTCCGCGGCGAAGCCCGCATCGAAGTCGACCCCGAAATCGCCCGCATCGGCATCACCGTCAGCGCCCGCGGCACCGACCGGCGCACCGCACTCGAAGACCTCACCCGACGCAACAACGCCGTCCTCGACCTCATCAAGAGCTACGGCGACCCCGTCGAAAAACTCGAAACCGGCGCCTTCTCCATCACCCCCGAACTCACCCGCCACGGCCGCGCCGAACGCATCCGCGCCTACCACGGCCGCGTCCACATCACCGCCGAACTCAGCGACTTCACCACCCTCGGCGAACTCACCACCCGCCTCGCCGACCTCGAACTCACCCAGGTCGACGGCCCCTGGTGGGCCCTGCGCCCCACCTCACCCGCCCACGGCCAGGCCCGCCGCCAAGCCGTACTCGAAGCCGTCCAGCGCGCCCGCGAATACGCCGAAGCACTCGGCGCCCGCCTCGCCGCCCTCGTCGAACTCGCCGACCTCGGCGCAGAGAACGCCACCCCCTTCCCCGCCGCACCCGGCGCCGGAATGCGCACCATGGCCTTCAGCGGAGCCGCCGAGGACGCCGGCCCCCCGCCGCTCGACCTCGAACCCCAGCGCCAGACCGTCTACGCCCAGGTGAACGCCCGCTTCACCATGACCCCGCCCCAGCTCTGAAAAACCCACGAGAACAGTGCCCCGGGGGTGCTCATCGGAGCACCCCCATGCACATTCAACAGTTGTCAACAACCTTTTGCTCAAAGGTTGTTGAGTGGACACCCGGAAGCGATTACCTACTCCTAAGTAGGGGAATACGCTCGCCTCATGCGCCGAGCGAAAATCGTATGTACCCTGGGCCCCGCAACCGACTCATACGACCAGATCAAAGCCCTGGTCGAAGCGGGAATGGACATCGCCCGCTTCAACCTCAGCCACGGCACCTACGCCGAACACGAGGAGCGCTACCAGCGCGTACGCAAGGCCTCCGACGAGACCGGCCGCAGCGTCGGCATCCTCGCCGACCTTCAAGGCCCGAAGATCCGCCTCGGCCGCTTCCACGAAGGACCCGTACTCCTTGAACGCGGCGACGACTTCACCATCACCGTCGAAGACCACCAAGGCGACCGCCACACCTGCGGCACCACCTACAAAGGACTCGCCACAGACGTCACCACCGGCGAACGCATCCTCGTCGACGACGGCCGCGTCACCCTCGAAGTCACCGCAGTCGACGGCCCCCGCGTCCACACCCGCGTCGTCGAAGGCGGCATGGTCTCCGACCACAAAGGCCTCAACCTCCCCGGCGTAGCCGTCTCCGTCCCCGCCCTCTCCGAAAAGGACATCGAAGACCTCCGCTGGGCCCTGCGCATCGGCGCCGACATCATCGCCCTCTCCTTCGTCCGCAGCGGCCGCGACATCGAAGACGTCCACCGCATCATGGACGAAGAAGACCGACGCCTCCCCGTCATCGCCAAGATCGAGAAACCCCAAGCCGTCGACAACATCGACGACATCGTCGCCGCCTTCGACGGCATCATGGTCGCCCGCGGCGACCTCGGCGTCGAAATGCCCCTGGAACAAGTCCCGATCGTCCAGAAGCGAGCCGTCAAACTCGCCAAGCGCAACGCCAAACCCGTCATCGTCGCCACCCAAATGCTCGACTCGATGATCGAAAACTCCCGGCCCACCCGCGCCGAAGCCTCCGACGTCGCCAACGCCGTCATCGACGGCACCGACGCCGTCATGCTCTCCGGCGAAACCAGCGTCGGCAAATACCCCGTCGAAACCGTCCGCACCATGTCCCGCATCGTCGAAGCCGCCGAAGAAGACATCCTCGCCAAGGGCCTGCCACCCCTCACCGACCGCAACAAACCCCGCACCCAAGGCGGAGCCGTCGCCCGCGCAGCCGCCGAAATGGGCGACTTCCTCGACGCCAAATTCCTCGTCGCCTTCACCCAGAGCGGAGACACCGTCCGCCGGCTCTCCCGCTACCGCTCACCCATCCCCCTCCTCGCCTTCACCCCCGACCCCGCCACCCGCTCCCAGCTCAACCTCACCTGGGGCGTCGAAACCTTCCTCGGCCCCCACGTCGACTCCACCGACGCCATGGTCGCCCAAGTCGAAGAAGAACTCCTGCGCATCGGCCGCTGCGTACCCGGCGACATCGTCGTCATCACCGCCGGCTCACCCCCCGGCGTCAGCGGATCCACCAACCTCGTCCGCATCCACCACATCGGCGACGCCGTCCGCTGACCGCCCGCCCCGCACACGACGCACCGCGTCGGGCAGCCCCGCCCGACGCGGTCACCCACACCGACGGACTACCAGCCGAACCGGCGGTCGACCACGGCCTCGAACTCCTCAAAGCTCAACACGGCATCCCCATTCGCATCAGCCGCATCGAACAACGCCGACGAAGCATCCGCGTCCCCCACAGCCCAAAACGGCAGATCCCCACGCGCAGCCAACGTCGGCCCCTTCGACCGCAGCGCCGAAATCACCTCCACACGGGTCAGCTCCCCGTCATGGTTCAGATCCAGCGCGTCGAACAACTTCCGGGCCTTCTCACTCATCACACAATCCCCTCATTCGTCTGACCTTGACCTCAACCTAACTCCAGGTCATACGGTCGCCACATGACGATCAAGGAATACCCCCAGGAACAGCTCGCCGCCCAGCCCATCGGCTACTGGACCCGCGAAGCCGCCAACCTCGTCATAGGCGGCCTCCGCACCGCCCTCGCCGAGGAAAACTCACCCAGCCCCACTGGTGGACCCTCAACCACGTGGCCGCAGCCCCGGGGACATGGACCCGCGCCGCCCTCACCGCGAAGCTCGCCCCCTACGACGACCAGAACACCGACTTCGAAGCCCTCTACGCCGACCTGGCAGCCCGCAGCTGGATCACAGAGACCGACGACCGCCTCACCCTCACCGAAGCCGGCGAAGCGGGCCGCCAGCGAGCCCACACCCGCAACGCGGTGGTCCACACCCGCATGCGGCAGGGCATCGACGACACGGCCTACGCGGCCACGATCGACGTCCTGCGCCGCCTCGTCGCCAACCTCGGCGGCTCCGGCGACCTCCCCTAACCGACCCGCCGGGCCAGCACCTGCCCCGGCCAGGCCTCGGACAGAAAACGCTCGGCCCGGGTGAATCCGTTGCGCTCGTAGAACGCGACCAGAGCGCCCCCGCCACCCGCCCAGCAGTCCACCCGCAGCAGCCCCACGCCGGCCCGCCGGGCCTCCTCGGCAGCATGGGCCAGCAGCGCCGCCCCGATGCCCAGACCCGCGTACCGCCGGTCGGACACCAGCAGCCGGACGTACCGCTCGGGTTCCCCGGCCGACGCGATCGGCATCTGCGGGCTGGGCCCGGAATCCAGCACCAAAGCCCCGACGGGCGTCCCGTCCAACTCCGCGATGTAGGGGGCGTTCTCGGTCGTGTACCGCTCGACCCGCGCCGGCCCGCCAGGCCGCTCCGAGTACGGCGTCGTGCCCCACTGCTCGGTGTTGCCGCGCTCGTTCATCCAGGCCACCGCGGCATCGAGCATGCCCAGAATGGCCGCCGCGTCGGCCGGGCCGCCCGGCCTGATCCGTATGTCATGAGTGCTGTCGTTCACGGTGGCAGCTTAGGCACGCCTAGTGCTTGGGCCCGATGTGGGCGTCCATCAGCGCGACGGACTCCTTGCGCGCGATGGACACGTTGTACGGGTCGTGGCCGCGAGCCGTGATGGTCCACTGGACGCCGACGGCGGTGAGCGTGTCCGTGCAGAGCCTGCGGATGTCGTCTGACTTGTTGGTGAAGAAGTACCGCGGGTACTCGTACCGCTTGCGCTCGCCGCCGACCATCCGAGTGGTCCAGTTGGTGATCCGGCATCCGTCGGAGTGGATCAGCCCCCGGACGAAGTCCCAGGGGTGCGCGTCGACGATCTCCTGCTGCCAGCCTTCGAGGACGATGGGCCGCTCGTGTTTCCTGCCCGACCCGTGCTGCGGAAACAGGCACTCAAGATGCTTCGAGTAGACCTTGACGTTGTGGCAGCCCACTTTGCGGACCCGGCACACCCGGTTGAGCGGGAAAACTCGGCCCATCGCCCGTTCGGCGGAATCCATCAGGCCAGGCCAGTTGTCATCGCAGGTGATCATGAGATTGGGGACACGGTGAGCCGAGTAGTGACTTATGTGGCCGTCGCCCAGATAGAGCCCGAACAGATATGCGTACGCCTCGGTGTCCAGAGCACTGCCGTCACATCGCGGGCAGTCCGGATTATGGGCTCCGGGACATTCGCCGCGCTTTGCTCTGTCCATGTGCTTCCAGTAGCCGACTGTGCCCAGCGGCACCTTCAGGCGCCGAGCGACCTCCGCGTTCCGTGTGCCGCCGCGCAGTAGGGAGAGGGCCGCCTGTCGTGTTTCGAGGCTGTGGAACTCCATGACGCCACTGTCTGTGACGATGCCTCGCTTTGTGTAGCAAAAAGCGGACATTCACGCGAAGGTGAACGTCCGCTTTTCGAACGCTGTGCCGGGTGCGGGACTCGAACCCGCAAGCCCTCACGGGCAGATGTGTTTGAGACATCCGTGTATGCCATTCCACCAACCCGGCAGGGTTGCACGTCGGAGTGTACCGGGTGACCATGCGGCGGCGCTGCTAGGTAGGCTCATCCAAGCAGCAGCGCCCCGCAAAGAGGAGCCCCCGTGACCGCCGAGCACGAGTCGACGCCCACGCCCGACGCCGACCAGTCGCACGTTCCGCCGCTGACGACCCGCGTCGTCATCGCCGAGGACGAGGCGCTCATCCGCCTGGACCTGAAAGAGATGCTCGAAGAGGAGGGCTACGCCGTCGTCGGCGAGGCCGGGGACGGGCAGACGGCCGTCGAGCTCGCGCGCGAGCACCGTCCGGACCTGGTCATCCTCGATGTGAAGATGCCCGTGCTGGACGGGATCTCCGCGGCCGAGAAGATCGCGGAGGAGTCCATCGCCCCCGTGCTCATGCTCACCGCGTTCTCGCAGCGCGACCTCGTCGAGCGGGCTCGGGACGCCGGGGCCATGGCGTACCTGGTGAAGCCGTTCAGCAAGAGCGACGTGGTGCCGGCCATCGAGATGGCGGTCTCCCGCTTCGCGGAGCTGCGCGCGCTGGAGCTGGAGGTCGCGGACCTTTCGCAGCGGCTGGAGACCCGCAAGCTGGTGGACCGGGCGAAGAGCATCCTGCAGACCCAGTACGGGCTCTCGGAGCCGGCCGCGTTCCGGTGGATCCAGAAGTCGTCGATGGACCGTCGGATGTCCATGCAGCAGGTCGCCGAGGTGGTCATCGAGGACGCCGAGGCGAAGAAGAAGGACTCCGAGAAGTAGGTCCCCGTACGGGACTGCGTGCATGCGTGAGGCCCGCCTCCCCCCGAGGGGAGGCGGGCCTCACGCGTACCGGGAAGGTCAGTCCTCGCCGAGGTAGGCCTTGCGGACGTCCTCGTTGTGGAGGAGGTCCTGGCCGGTGCCGGAGAGCACGATCTTGCCGATTTCCATGACGTGCGCCTGGTCGGCCAGCGAGAGCGCGGCCTGGGCGTTCTGCTCGACGAGCAGGATGGTCATGCCCGTGGACTTGAGCTCGGCGATCGTGGACATGATCTTCTGCATCATGAGCGGGGAGAGGCCCATGGAGGGCTCGTCCAGCATGAGCAGCTTGGGCTGGCACATGAGTGCGCGGCCCATGGCGAGCATCTGCTGTTCGCCGCCCGAGAGGGTGCCGGCGGCCTGCTTGCGACGTTCGCCCAGGATGGGGAAGAGGTCGTAGGCGCGCTGGATGTCCTTCTCGATGCCTTCCTTGTCGGTGCGCAGGAACGCGCCGAGCTGGAGGTTTTCGGCGATCGTCAGCCGGGGGAAGATGTGGCGTCCCTCGGGGGAGTGGGCCAGCTTCATGGCGACGATTTTGTGGGCGGGGACGTTGGCCAGTGGCTGGCCGTCGAAGGTGATGTTGCCGCCCTTGGGCTTGAGGAGCCCGGAGAGGGTGCGCAGGGTGGTCGTCTTGCCGGCGCCGTTGGTGCCGACGAGGCAGACGATTTCGCCTTCGTTGACTTCGAAGGAGATTCCCTTGACGGCTTCGATCTTGCCGTAGGCGACTTTGAGGTCTTCGACCTTGAGGAGCGCGGTCACTTGGCCTCTCCTTCCGTGCTGGTGGTGCTGGTGGTGCTGTCCGCGTCCGCGTGGGCTTCGGCGGCTTCGACTTCGGCGACTTCTTCTTCGCCGGGTGCGCCTTCGAAGGGGGTGCCGAGGTAGGCGGCGATGACGCGTTCGTCGCCTTGGACTTCCGCTGCGGTGCCTTCGACGAGCTTTTCGCCCTGGACGAGGCAGGCGACGCGGTCGCAGAGGTTGAAGATGAAGCGCATGTCGTGCTCGATGACGAGGACGGCGATGCCCATGTCGCGGATGGCGAAGATGAGTTCTTCGGCGGCGCGGGTTTCCTGCGGGTTCATGCCGGCGGTGGGCTCGTCCAGGAGGATGAGGCCGGGGTCGCTGGCGAGGGCGCGGGCGATTTCGAGCTTGCGCTGTTCGCCGTAGGGGAGGTTCTTCGCGAGGTGGCCGGCCTTGTGCTGGAGGCCGATGAACTCGAGGAGTTCCATGGCTCGGGCTTCGCTGGCGGCTTCGGCCTTTTTGAAGCCGGGGCCGCGCAGGAGTGCGGACCAGAGGCCTTCCTTGGTGCGGGTGTGGCGTCCGACGAGGACGTTTTCCAGCACGGTCATGTTGTGGAAGAGCCGGATGTTCTGGAAGGTGCGGGCGACGCCTGCTGCGGTGACCTTGTGGGGTGTGGGCGGCAGGACGGTGCCCTTGTAGCTGACGGTGCCCTCGGTGGGGACGTACAGCCCGGTGAGGCAGTTGAAGAAGGTGGTCTTGCCGGCGCCGTTGGGGCCGATGAGGCCGACGATTTCGCCGGCGTTGACCTTGAGGTCGACGCCCTTGACGGCGGTGAGGCCGCCGAAGCGCATGGTGACGCCGCTGGCTTCGAGGACGGTGGTCGTGGTGGTGGTGTCTGTGGTCGTCATGGTGGTTACGCCCCCGCCTTGGCGGTGGCCAGGTCCGTGGGGGCCTGGTCAGCGGTTTCGTCGTGGTACTCGAGCTGCGCGCGCTTGTTGGCGATGAGGCCTTCGGGGCGGAAGCGCATGAGCAGGATGAGGGCGATGCCGAAGGCGAGGAGCTGGTAGTCCTGGAGGAAGGCCAGCTTCGCCGGGATCAGGAAGAGGAGTGCGGCGCCGAGGATGGGGCCGCGGATGGTGCCCATGCCGCCGAGGATGACGGCGGCGAGGAGGAACGCGGAGTTCGGCGGGACGGGTCCGGCGAAGACGTAGTTCTCGGGGACGACCGTGGTGTTGACGTGTGCTTGGACGGTGCCGGCGAGGCCGGCGAGGGTGGCGCCGAGGGCGAAGGCGATGAGCTTGACCTTGAAGCCGTTGATGCCCATGGCTTCGGCGGCGGTCTCGTCTTCGCGGATGGCGACCCAGGCGCGGCCGATGCGGCTGTTGCCGGCGCGGGCGAAGACCAGGACGACCAGGGCCATGACGAGCAGCATCAGGAAGTAGTAGTTGGCGTAGGCGCCGAGGGTGATGCCGAGGACGTCGTGGGATTCCCCGAAGTTCCACCCGAAGATTTCGAGGTGGGGGATGTTGGGGATGCCGTTGGGGCCGTTGGTGATGTCGGGGCCGGAGGTGCCGTCGAGGTTGCCCATGGCGATGCGGAAGATTTCTCCGAAGCCGAGGGTGACGATGGCGAGGTAGTCGCCGCGCAGGCGCAGGGTGGGTGCGCCGATGACCACGCCGAAGATGAGCGAGGCGAGGGCGCCGACGATCATCGCTGCCCAGAAGGGGAGGCGGATGTCGAAGGCGGAGGCGGTGCTTCCGGAGACCAGGGCGGCCGTGTAGGCGCCGACGCCGAGGAAGGCGACGTAGCCGAGGTCGAGGAGGCCGGCGAGGCCGACGACGACGTTGAGGCCGAGGGCGACGGTCGCGAAGATCAGGATGTTGACCGCGATGAGCGTGTAGGTGTCGCCGCTCTGCTGGATGAAGGGGAAGGCGATCGCGGCGGCCGCGGTCCCGATGAGGGTGACCTGGCGGTTGTTCGCGGTGATGGTGCTGAATCGGTCCAGGAGGCCGGACTTGAGCAGGGCGAAGGCCGCGAAGCCGATGATCAGCAGGTAGGTGACGAAGAGCTGCGGTTCCTTGTCATCGGTGTCGATGCCGAAGGTGACGACGTAGAGGCCGAGGGCGAAGACGCCGGTGATGATGAGGATCTCGGCCCAGGAGGGCAGCTTCTTTGCGGGGGCTGCCTTGTGGGTGTCGTCGGGCAGCTTGTGCGCGGCGAGGACGGGGATGACCGAGCCGATGAGGGCTACGTAGGCGCCGGGTTCCAGGTTGATGACGCCGCCGAGGACCCAGGTGATGGAGATGACGGTGTACCAGGTGCCGGCGAGGGTGCCGAGCGCGAGGATCCACAGGGGCTTGCGGGCGCCGGTGGGGGTGAGCCAGCGGAAGCCCTTGAGGCCGAGTGCGGAGAGCGCGAAGGCGGTGGTGAGGAGGGCGGCGATGAGGCTGAGGAGCTGGATGGGGGCCGGGCTGCCGTAGTAGGTCAGGTCGCCGGGGTATTCCGCGGTCCAGGTCCACGCGAGGAACGTGCTGATGATGGTCAGCAGGCTGCCGCCGATGACCGTGTAGAGGAGCGTGGTGGGCGCGGGGCCCTGCTTCGCGGTGTCGGTCTGCGGGGTGGTGTTGTTGTTCATGGTTCTCACGCCCGATCCGCGACGCGCTCACCGAGCAGGCCTTGTGGCCGCACGAGGAGGACGACGATGAGGAGTACGAACGCCCAGACGTTGGACCAGGCTCCACCGCCGAGCTGCTGCATGCCGGGGATCTCTTCGATGTAGGCGATCGAGAGTGCTTCGGCGAGTCCGAGGACGACGCCGCCGACCATGGCTCCGTAGATGTTGCCGATGCCGCCGAGGACGGCTGCGGTGAAGGCCTTGAGGCCGAGGATGAAGCCCATCTCGAAGTTGATCTGGCCCTTGTCGACGCCGTAGGCGACGGCTGCGACGGCTGCGAACGCGGCACCGATGGCGAAGGCCATGACGATGATGCGGTCGGTGTTGATGCCCATCAGCTTCGCGGTGTCGGGGTCCTGTGCGGTGGCCTGCATGGCGCGGCCGCTGCGGCTCTTGGAGACGAAGACGCCGAGGGCGAGCATGCACAGGGGGGCGAGGATGAGGACGAAGGCGTCGGCGCGCTGGATCGCGAGGCTGTCGGTGATCTTGAAGGCGGCGCCCTTGAATTCAGGGAAGCTGACGGCCTTCTTGGCGTCCGGGTAGAACTGCCAGACGAGCTGCTGGAGCGCGATCGAGAGGCCGATTGCGGTGATGAGGGGGGCGAGCCTTGGGGCGCTGCGCAGTGGGCGGTAGGCGAAGCGTTCGGCTGCGGTGGCTACGGCGACGGAGGCGAGTGCGCCTCCGATGATCATGATGGGGATCGCGATCAGCAGGGAGGTGCCGGTCGGGAGGGCGGTGTAGGCGGTGAGCGCGCCGAAGCCGCCGATCATGAAGATCTCGCCGTGGGCGAAGTTGATGAGCTGGACGATGCCGTAGACCATGGTGTACCCGATGGCGATGAGGCCATAGAGAGCACCGAGGGCCAGGCCGTTGGCCAGCTGTTGCGGCAGTTCGTGCACCGCAGGGCCTCCGATGAGCGTGTCGGATAAGACTCCGCGCGAGGGCGCTGTTTGCGCCCTCGCGCGGCGTGGTTCAGGTGTTACGGGTGTTGCTGGGTGTTACGGGCTTACTGGTTGAAGGTGTCGCTCTTGACGTCGACCCACTTGCCGCCCTCGACCTTGTAGACCGTGAGCTGCTTGTTGGTGGTGTCGCCGTACTGGTCGAAGGCGACCTTGCCGGTCACGCCTTCGAAGGAGACCTTGCCGAGAGCCTCGACGACCTTGGCGCGGGCGTCGGTGGGGAGCTTGCCGTCGTTGGCGGCGGCGACGGCCTTGACGGCCTGGACGATGGCCCAGCCGGCGTCGTAGGAGTAGCCACCGTAGGCGGCGTAGGGGTCCTTGTAGCCGCCGGCCTTGTAGTCCTCGATGAACGTCTTGGCGGTGGGGAGCTTCTCGACCGGGTAGCCGATGGAGGTGGCGAGGTCGCCCTCGTTGGCCTCACCGGAGGCGCTGATGAAGGCGGGGTCCTGGATGCCGTCGCCGCCCATGAGGGGGACGTTGGCGCCGGTCTTCTTGATCTGGTCGGCGAGCAGGCCGCCCTCGGGGTACTGGCCGCCGAAGTAGACGGAGTCGGCGCCGGAGGACTTGACCTTGTCGGCGGTGGAGGAGAAGTCGGTCTCCTTCACGGTGACGTGGTCGGTGCCGGCGACCTCGCCGCCGAGCTTCTTGAACTCGTCGGCGAAGATCGCGGCGAGGCCGGCGCCGTAGGTCTGCTTGTCGTCGACGATGAAGACCTTCTTCTTGCCGGCGTCCTTGAAGAGGTACTGGGCGGCGAACTTGCCCTGGACCACGTCGGTGGCGGCGGTGCGGAAGTAGGTGTCGAAGGGGCGCTTGAACTCGCCCTTGCCCCAGTTGTCGCCCTGGCTGAGGGCGGGGTTGGTGTTGGCGGGCGAGACCTGGGCCAGCTTGGCGGAGGCGAAGACGCCCTGCATCTGCTGGGCGACGCCGGAGTTCAGCGGGCCGACGACGCCGAGGACGTCCTTGTTGCCGACGAGCTTGGTGGCGTTGGCCTGACCGGAGGCGGGGACCGCCTGGTCGTCGAGTGCCTCGACCTTGAACTCGATGCCCGGGACCTCGTTGTTCTTGTTGGCCGTCTTGGCCGCGAGGTCGACGGAGTTCTTGATGCCCTGGCCGAGCGCGGAGAGGGAACCGGTGAGCGGGGCGTCCACGCCGATGACGACGACGGTCTTCTTGCCGCCGCCGTTGTCCTTGGATTCTCCGTCGCGCGAGCCGCAAGCGGTGAGGGTCAGTGCTCCCGTGGTGATCACGGTGGTGAGGACGAGCAAAGAACGGTGTCGCACGATTCTTCCTTTCCCTGGCGCGGCCCCCTCTGTCGAGGTGCCGTGAGGTCGCCGGGCCGCACTGGGAGGTCCACGGCATTCGCGCTCTGCGGCGCGGTGACTGGCCGTGACTCTAGGCCCGAGGTGGCGAACACGGGGAGCAGGGATCGGAGGATGTGACGCTCTTGTTATGCCAAGGCCAAGAATGCGTGCTGTGAGTACGGACAGATCGGGCTTTTAGCGACGGTCAAGATTGTCCGCATCGTGAGAAATACCTGTTCCCCTAAGGCGCTTGAGGCCTCCATGCACCTGTCTTAGATCAAATTGAGCCGAATGTGGCAGCGCGTGTCCGAAAGAATCCTCCGGGTGGCCATTCTCCAGGGAAAAGGCGGATTCCGTACGTCATGTGCACTACGCAGAGTGACGAACGTGGGGGGTGTGCGGCCATCTGGTGGATCTTGCCCGGATGGCCCACAGGCCTCCGACCTGCGGTTCGGCCGTACGGGTGCACCTGCCCGGAAGACGGACAGTGCGCGCGGGAATCCGGTGACCCGGGTCACGTCGGGGGCCGCCAGTTCTCCGAGCTCCAGGTCGCGCCGTTCTGCTCGGCGCAGCGTCGGGCGACGAACCGGTCGATCAGCTCAAGTGCCTTGTCCCGCCCGCCAGTTCGCTCCTCGGCGCGTCCCGCGGCGACGGCGTCCTCGTGGATCTTGTACTGCTCGTTGGACAGGCCCTTCTGCTCCCAGTCGAGGCCCGACCATGTGGTGCCCAGGAGGGTCTCCTTCGCCCAGTAGGAGACGAGGCTCGTGCAGATCTGCGCGGGCGAGGAGGCGCTGGCGGAAGGGCTGCCGGAGTCCGCCGCGGTGGGTGGCGCGGAGGCTGAGCATCCGGTCAGGGCGAGCGCCGCGAGGAGGGTGTGGGCGGCGGCGTACCTGGCCATGCGCGGCGGGGTCCCCATGAGGGGAAGGTAGGCGGTCACCATCGGTGACACAACCGCTCGCGCAGGGAAGTGCGCGGACTGGCGGATTCCGGGCGGGTGCCGCGTACGGTCCGGTCCGGGAACGGGCGCGGGCCCGGATCCGCCGCCGTGGGCGGCGGGATCCGGGCCCGTCCGAGGGCGCTCGGCCTGCGGGGTCAGGCCCCGGCGGGGGCCTCTGCGGCCGGGGCGACGTCGCGCAGCAGGCAGGTCAGGCGGGCGGTGCAGACCCGGCGGTCCTCCTCGTCGCTGATCACGATCTCGTACGTGGCGGTGGAGCGGCCGCGGTGCACGGGGGTGGCGACGCCGGTGACCGTGCCGGAGCGGGCGCCCCGGTGGTGGGTGCAGTTCAGGTCCACGCCGACGGCGATCTTGGTGATTCCGCCGTGCATCATCGCGCCGACGGAGCCGAGGGTCTCGGCCAGGACGGCGGAGGCGCCGCCGTGCAGGAGTCCGTAGGGCTGGGTGTTGCCCTTGACCGGCATGGTGGCCACGACGCGCTCGGCGGAGGCCTCCAGGACGCGGATCTCCATCCGTTCGCCGAGGGCGCCCGCGGAGAACAGCGCGGGCAGGTCGATGCCCATGGCCGTGTACTCGTCGAGTACCTCCTGCGGGAACTTCACAGCGTGCTCCTGACCCATGGGCCGGCTCCGTTCGTCAACGATCGTTAACCTTCTTGTCCTGGAGTCGTTCTATCAGGCCGGTTCAGGCCGGCTCGAAGCGGATGACCACGGACTTGCTCGCGGGGGTGTTGCTGGTGTCCGCGGTGGAGTCGAGCGGGACCAGCACATTGGTCTCGGGGTAGTAGGCGGCGGCGCAGCCGCGGGCGGTCGGGTAGTGCACGACCCGGAAGCCGGGCGCGCGCCGCTCCACGCCGTCCTTCCACTCGCTCACCAGGTCCGTGTACGAGCCGTCGGCCAGGCCCAGCTCCGCCGCGTCCGCGGGGTTGACCATGACGACGCGGCGGCCGCCGGTGATGCCGCGGTAGCGGTCGTCGAGGCCGTAGATCGTGGTGTTGTACTGGTCGTGGCTGCGCAGGGTCTGCAGGAGCAGCCGGCCCTCGGGGACCTTGGGGTACTCCACGGGCGCCGCGGTGAAATTGGCCTTGCCGGTCGTGGTGGGGAAGCGGCGCTCGTCGCGCGGGGCGTGCGGCAGCTGGAAGCCGCCGGGGCGGGCGACGCGGGCGTTGAAGTCCTCGAAGCCGGGGATCACGCGGGAGATCCGGTCGCGGATCGTCGCGTAGTCCCGCTCGAACTCCTCCCACGGGGTCTTCGAGGCCGTGCCGAGGACGGCGCGTGCCAGGCGGGCCACGATGGCCGGCTCGGAGAGCAGCTGCGGCGAGGCGGGGGCGAGGTTGCCGCGGGAGGCGTGGACCATGCCCATGGAGTCCTCGACGGTCACGAACTGCTTGCCGCTCGCCTGGACGTCCTTGTCGGTGCGGCCGAGGGTGGGCAGGATCAGGGCGCGCCGGCCGGTGACCGCGTGGGAGCGGTTGAGCTTGGTGGACACGTGCACGGTCAGGGAGGCGCGGCGGATCGCGGCCTCGGTGACCTCGGTGTCGGGGGTGGCGCCGACGAAGTTGCCGCCCATGGCGAAGAGGACCTTGGCCTTGCCGTCGCGCAGGGCCTGGATGGAGCGGACCACGTCGAAGCCGTGCCCGCGCGGCGAGGTGATGCCGAATTCCGCGTCGAGGGCGTCGAGGAAGGCGGGCGCGGGCCGTTCGAAGATCCCCATGGTGCGGTCGCCCTGCACGTTGGAGTGGCCGCGGACCGGGCAGACGCCGGCGCCGGGGCGGCCGATGTTGCCGCGCAGCAGCAGGAGGTTGACGACCTCGCGGATGGTGGCGACGGCGTGCTTGTGCTGGGTGAGGCCCATGGCCCAGCAGACGATGGTCCGCTCGGAGGCCAGGATCATGGCGAGGGCACGCTCGATCTCGGGCCGGTTCAGCCCGGTCGCGGTGAGGGTCTCCTCCCAGTCGGCTTCCTTGGCGGCCGCCGCGAACTCCTCGTAGCCGTGGGTGTGCTCGCGGATGAAGGCCTCGTCGGTGGCGCCGCCCGCCTCGATGACCAGCTTGTTCAGGAGGCGGAAGAGGGCCTGGTCGCCGCCGATGCGGATCTGCAGGAACAGGTCGTTGAGGGCGGTGCCCTTGAGCATGCCGAGGGGGGTCTGCGGGTTCTTGAACCGCTCCATCCCGGCCTCGGGCAGCGGATTCACGGAAATGATCTTCGCGCCGGCGGACTTGGCCTGTTCCAGGGCGGACAGCATGCGCGGGTGGTTGGTGCCCGGGTTCTGCCCGGCGACGATGATCAGGTCGGCCTGGTGGAGGTCTTCGAGGGAGACGCTGCCCTTGCCGATGCCGATGGTCTCGTTCAGCGCGGAGCCCGAGGACTCGTGGCACATGTTGGAGCAGTCGGGCAGGTTGTTCGTGCCGAACTCGCGGGCGAAGAGCTGGAAGAGGAACGCGGCCTCGTTGCTGGTGCGGCCCGAGGTGTAGAAGAGGGCCTCGTCGGGGGAGTCGAGGGCGGTCAGCTCCTCCGCGATGATCCCGAAGGCCCGCTCCCAGCTCACCGCCTCGTACCGGTCGGCGCCATCGGCCGCGGCGCCCCTTTCCAGAAGCATGGGGTGCGTGATGCGGCCCTGCTGGCCCAGCCAGTACCCGGAGCGCGTGGCCAGGTCGGCGAGCGGGTGCGCGGCGAAGAACTCCGGGGTGACCCGGCGCAGCGTGGCCTCCTCCGCGACGGCCTTGGCGCCGTTCTCGCAGAATTCGGCGGTGTGCCGCTTGTCGCCCTCGGGCCAGGCGCAGCCCGGACAGTCGAAGCCGTCCTTCTGGTTGACCTTGAGCAGGGTGCGGGCGGTGCGGGCCAGCCCCATCTGCTGCTGGGCGATCTTCAGGGTGTGCCCGATCGCGGGCAGCCCGGCGGCCGCGTGTTTGGGGGGCGCGACCTGCGGCGCGTCCTGTACCGGATCACCTGCGGGCGGCTTGGTGGCCATGACGCTCCCCTTTGAACAGTCCTGTCGTATACACCGATCCTGTCACGCCCCGCCGACATCGCCGACGCCGGATTTGCCCCTCCGTGCAGGCCGTCCGGAATTGTCGGTGGGGGCGCCTAGGATCGGGGGCGTGGCAGAGACAGCATCGAAGAAGACCGACCAGACGACCGCAGCGGACCGCCCCCGCCTGATGCTCATGGACGGGCACTCCCTGGCGTACCGGGCGTTCTTCGCGCTGCCGGCGGAGAACTTCACGACGGCGACCGGCCAGCCGACCAACGCCATCTACGGCTTCGCGTCGATGCTGGCGAACACGCTGCGCGACGAGGCGCCCACGCACTTCGCGGTGGCGTTCGACGTCTCCCGCAAGACGTGGCGCTCGACGGAGTTCCCCGAGTACAAGGCGAACCGCTCCAAGACCCCCGACGAGTTCAAGGGGCAGGTCGAGCTGATCGGCGAGCTCCTCGACGCGATGAACGTGCCGCGGTTCGCGGTCGACGGCTTCGAGGCCGACGACGTGATCGCGACGCTGGCGACGCAGGCAGAGGCCCTCGGCTTCGACGTGCTGATCGTCACGGGCGACCGTGACTCCTTCCAGCTCGTGTCCGAGCACACCACCGTGCTCTACCCGACCAAGGGCGTCTCCGAGCTCACCCGGTTCACGCCGGAGAAGGTCGAGGAGAAGTACGGGCTCACCCCGCAGCAGTATCCGGACTTCGCGGCGCTGCGCGGCGACCCGTCCGACAACCTGCCGGGCATCCCGGGCGTCGGCGAGAAGACCGCAGCCAAGTGGATCACCCAGTTCGGGTCGTTCGCGCAGCTCGTGGAGCGCGCCGAGGAGGTCAAGGGCAAGGCCGGGCAGAACTTCCGGGACCACCTGGAGGCCGTCAAGCTCAACCGCGTCCTGACCGAGATGGTCAAGGACGTGGAGCTGCCCCGGACCCCGGCCGACCTGGTCCGCGCCCCCTACGACCGGACCGCCATGCTCGGCGTGCTGGACGTCCTGGAGATCCGCAACGCGTCGCTGCGCGAGCGGCTGCTCGCCGTGGACCCGGGCGCCGCCGAGGAGGAGGCCCCGGCTCCGGTGGCCGCCGTGGAGCTGGACGCGTCCGTGCTGGGCGCGGGCGAGCTGGCGCCGTGGCTGGAGAGCCACGCGGGCGGCCCGCTGGGCATCGCGACCGTGGACAGCTGGGCGCTGGGCCAGGGCAATGTCAGCGAGATCGCGCTCGCCGCTGCCGGGGGCGCCGCCGCCTGGTTCACGCCCGCCGAGCTGGACGAGGCGGACGAGCAGGCCTTCGCGGCCTGGGCCGCCGACCCGGCCAAGCCCAAGGTGGTGCACAACGCCAAGGGCCTGATGCGGGTCTTCCCCGAGCACGGCTGGGCCCTCGCGGGCGTCGCCATGGACACCGCGCTCGCCGCCTACCTGGTCAAGCCGGGCCGCCGGTCCTTCGACCTGGACGCCCTGTCCATGGAGTACCTGCACCGCGAGCTGGCCCCCGCCGCCGCCGACGGCCAGCTGGCCTTCGGCGCCGACGACACGGCCGAGGCCGAGGCCCTGATGGGGCAGGCCCGCGCCGTCCTGGACCTCGGCGACGCCTTCACCGACAAGCTCGCCGAGGTGGGCGCCGCCGAGCTGCTGCACGACATGGAGCTGCCGACCTCCGAGCTCCTCGCCCGGATGGAGCGGTCCGGCATCGCCGCCGACCGGGACCACCTGGAGGCCATGGAGCAGCAGTTCGCCGGCGCGGTGCAGCAGGCGGTGAAGGAGGCGCACGCGGCGGTCGGCCACGAGTTCAACCTCGGCTCGCCCAAGCAGCTCCAGGAGGTCTTCTTCGGCGAGCTGGACCTGCCGAAGACGAAGAAGACCAAGACCGGCTACACCACGGACGCGGACGCGCTGGCCTGGCTGGCCACGCAGACCGACCACGAACTGCCCGTGATCATGCTCCGCCACCGGGAGCAGGCCAAGCTGCGCGTGACCGTGGAGGGCCTGGTCAAGACCATCGCCGCCGACGGCCGGGTGCACACCAGCTTCAGCCAGACCGTCGCCGCGACCGGCCGCCTGTCCTCCACCGACCCCAACCTGCAGAACGTGCCGGTGCGCACCGACGAGGGCCGCGCCATCCGTCGCGGCTTCGTCGTCGGCGAGGGCTTCGAATCCCTCATGACGGCCGACTACAGCCAGATCGAGCTGCGCGTCATGGCCCACCTCTCCGAGGACGAGGGCCTGATCGAGGCGTTCGCGACCGGCGAGGACCTGCACACCACCGTCGCCTCCCAGGTGTTCGGCGTGGAGCGGTCCGAGGTCGACGCCGAGATGCGCCGCAAGATCAAGGCCATGTCGTACGGTCTCGCGTACGGGCTCTCCGCCTTCGGCCTGGCCCAGCAGCTGAACATCGAGCCCGCCGAGGCGCGCGGCCTGATGGAGACCTTCTTCGAGCGGTTCGGCGGGGTCCGCGAGTACCTGCAGCGCGTCGTGGACGAGGCCCGGGCCACCGGATACACGGCCACGGTCTTCGGCCGCCGCCGGTACCTGCCCGACCTCAACAGCGACAACCGTCAGCGCCGCGAGGCCGCCGAGCGGATGGCGCTCAACGCGCCGATCCAGGGCACCGCCGCCGACATCGTCAAGGTCGCGATGCTGCGCGTGGACAAGGCGATCGTGACGGCCGGGCTGAAGTCGCGGATGCTGCTCCAGGTCCACGACGAAATCGTGCTGGAGATCGCCCCGGGCGAGCGCAAGCAGGTCGAGGAGCTGGTGCGCCGCGAGATGGGCGCCGCCGTCGAGCTCCGGGCCGCGCTGGACGTGTCCGTGGGCGTCGGCCCGGACTGGGAGTCCGCCGCGCACTGAGCCCCGTACGGCCAGGGCCGCGCCCGTCCCCGCTCAGGCGGTGGGGACGGGCGTCCGCGTTTCCTCGTCCGAGCGGGCGCGGTCGCCGCGGTGCCGGAGCCGTACGAGGACCCCGTACAGCAGCAGGGCCACGGCCAGGCCGCCGCCCGCGCCGAAGCAGACCGTCGGGATGATGTCGAGCGGCGTACGGATCCGGTCGAAGAAGGTGAAGAAGCGGATCACGCGCATCGTGACCCCGGCCGCCACGCACACCACGACCAGGGCGAGCGCGCCCCGGACCTCCGCGCGGCCGAGCACCGGCACGGACGCCGGGGCCGGGGAGGCCGGCAGCCGCCGCAGCGCGGTCCCGGTGAACCAGAGCAGGGCGCAGGCCGCGACCGCCGAAGTGCCGTACTGCAGATACGAGTAGAGGGGCAGGTCGAAGGCGAGCGGCTCGACGAGCTCCGGCAGCGCGTTCGTCCCCCAGCGGTCTATGTGCGTGAAGCTGTCCCACACCACGTGCGTCAGGGAGCCGACGACCGCCGATACGTAGAACCAGCCGATGAGCGCGGGCAGTCGGCGGCGCACACGCCACTCCTCGCCCCGTACGAAGGCGTGGACCCTGCCCCGCCAGCCGCGCGGCAGCAGCGCGATCAGCGGCTCGCGCAGCAGCAGCCAGCACCCCACGAGGACGGCGGTGAGCACGGCGTCCACGGTGAACACCCCCGGCAGCGAGTGCGTGAAGCTCCCGTAGGCCATGACGCCCTCGACGACCGCGTCCGTGAAGTAGAAGGTGTCCGGCGCGAACGAGCCGAGGACCAGGGCCGAGGCGACGAGGGGGCCCCGTGCACGCCCCGTCCGGCGGATGGCCGGAAGTACCGCCGCCGCATGGCTGAGAGTGAACGGCATGAGACCCCTCCTGGACGTTCCCGTGGATGTTCCTTACTTCGGGCCAATGCGCCCGAAGGGTCCCGACAGTATGCGTGACCTGCGCACGGACGTGGGGATGTGGTGAATTCCGGCCCGTGACACGTGCCCTGTGCAGGGAGCTGACGTAGGGTCACGCGGACGTCGAGGGGGAGGGGTCCGGCTCATGTCGGCTCGAATAATCGGACGCAGGCTGCGCAGGGGCGCGACGGCCGCCCTGATCTCCGCACTGGTGGTCGCCGCGGTGACCGCTTCCCAGGGACCGGCCGGTGCGCGTACCGACCGGGCGACTGCGGCGGAGGGCGACCCGCAGCCCCTCCCGGCGGACGAGGCCGGCGGCGACTCCGCCTACTTCACCGAACTCCCGCCGCTGGCCAGCCCGGAGCCGCCGGCCGTGGTACTGCCGGACGAGGCGGCGGCGACACGGCCCGAGCAGGCCGCGACGCCGGAAGTCGGGCAGGCGGCGTCCGGGACAGGAGTGGCGCACGGCGCGCAGGGGATACCGGCGAGCGTGCTCGCGGCGTACCTGCGCGCGGAGAAGACCGTGGGACAGAGCGACCCCGGGTGCGGGCTGCGCTGGCAACTCCTCGCGGCGATCGGCAAGGTGGAGTCCGGGCAGGCGCGCGGCGGCCAGGTGGACACGGCCGGGACCACGCTGCGGCCGATCCTGGGGCCGGTGCTCGACGGCAACGGCTTCGCGAACATCCCGGACACCGACGGCGGGGCCTACGACGGGGACGCCAGGTACGACCGGGCGGTCGGGCCGATGCAGTTCATCCCCTCCACGTGGGCGGCGTGGGGCCAGGACGCGGACGGCGACGGGCGGCGCAACCCCAACAACGTGCACGACGCGGCCCTCGCGGCCGGACGCTACCTGTGCGCGGGCACCCGGGACCTGCGGGTGGACGCGGACCTGGACCGGGCGGTGCTCTCGTACAACCGGTCCACGGAGTACCTGCGGACGGTGCGGTCCTGGTTCACGTACTACCTCAAGGGGACGCACGAGGTCCCGGACGCCGGGGGCACGGGGGCGGGAGCCCCGACGCAGCCGGCCCCGAAGCCCACGCCGACTCCGACCCCCACGCCGACCCCGACCCCGACCCCCACTCCGGCTCCGAAGCCCACGCCGACGCCCACACCCACGCCGACGCCCACCCCGACTCCGGACCCGAAGCCGACTCCCACGCCGACGCCTACGCCGACGCCGACCCCGTCACCCACACCGACTCCCACTCCCACGCCGAGCCCCACGCCGTCTCCCGTCCCGACGCCCACCCCGAGCCCGACCCCGTCGCCCACGCCGACCGCCAAGCCCAAGCCCACCGCGTCCCCGACGGCCACCCCGGTGCCGAAGGCCACGCCGTCGCCGTCCTCGTCCCCGGCCTCCACGCCGGGGGAAACCCCGTAGTCAAACGGTTCTCATCTCACCCTCGCATTGCTACGGTGCCTCCGCCCTGACGCCCTATCAGATTCCGGAGGCCCGGCATGCGCGCATCCATCGCCGCCGCCAGCGGTCTCGCCCTCGCGGTGCTCCTCGTCCTCGCCGTCACGGCGTTCGGGGCGCCCGAAGGCAAGACCTCACCCAAGCCCCTGCTCACCACCGCGCCCCCCGCGCCCGGAAAGTAGAGGAGGGCCCGGCCGTGCGACGCAGAGCGAGCCTTGTCCTGCTGGCCCTAGCCGTGTTCTGCGCAGCCCTCGCACCACTGCTGCGCTGGTACGCGTACCCCCGCCTCGCCAAGATCCCGGCGAACCAGTACCAGGAGATGGTCCTGGAGGCGAAGGACGCGACCCTGCTCGACTACACCGGCGGCATGCAGCCGAAGAAGGTCGACAAGGTCACGATCGTCCAGACCCTCAAGGGCAACGTCGAGGCGTCCAAGGAGATCGAGTCGAGCGCGGGCAAGGACGTCGTCGTCTGGGACACGCTCTCGTACATCATCGGCCCGGACGGGAAGATGGTCTCCCAGATCCCCGAGCGCTACATCTTCGACGCGCACACCCAGGACCCGGTGCACGCCACCGGGGAGATGGTCGACGGAGACGCCGTCAAGCGCGAGGGCATCGAGTTCAAGTGGCCGTTCTTCACCGAGCCGCGCGACTACCTGTACTTCGACGCGCAGACCCGCACCTCCTCGCCGATCCACTACGTCGGACCGCGCAAGTTCAAAGGCATGGACGTCTACTACTTCGAGCAGACCGTCCCCTGGACCAAGGTCCCCATGCCGAAGAAGATGCCGATCGAGGGCATCGACCCGGCGACGATCGAGGCGGCCACCGGCACCACCCTCTGGTACACGGTCAAGGCCAAGTTCTGGGTGGACCCGGTCACCGGCGCTCCGGTCAACGCCGAGCAGGACATCCAGCAGGAGATGCGCGGCGGCATCGCGGCGGGCGGCCCCGACGGCAAGCTCACCGCCTTCGCCGGGCACGTGACCATGCGCGAGGACTACTCCGACTACACGGTCGACCTGGTCAAGTCGAACCGTACGAAGGTCCTCGCGCTGCACACCTACGCGCCGATCGGCCTGGCGGCCGGCGGGCTCGCGCTGCTGGGACTCGCTCTGTGGCTGGAGGCCCGCAGCCGCCGGGCGCGGGAGGAGCGGGAGGAAGGGGTCAGCGCCTGAGCCGGGCGTTGGTGTGGCGGGTCGGCTCGGCGGTGGCCGGGTCCTCCGGCCAGGGGTGCTTCGGGTAGCGGCCGCGCAGCTCCGCGCGGACGGCGCGGTAGCCGCCCTGCCAGAAGGAGGCGAGGTCGGCGGTCACGGCGGCGGGCCGTCCGGCCGGGGACAGCAGGTGTACCAGCACCGGCACGCCCGCCACCCGCGGGGTCTCGGCCAGCCCGAACAGCTCCTGGAGCTTCACGGCCAGCACCGGCTGCCCGTGCTCCGCGGCGTAGTCCACCCGGATCCGGGATCCGCTGGGCACCTCCAGGCGTTCCGGAGCCAGCTCGTCGAGGCGGGCGGCCTCACCGGTGGCCCACGGCAGCAGCCGGTTCAGGGCCTGCCCGGCATCGATCCGCCCGAGGTCCGCGCGGCGCCGGGCCCGGGACAGTTCGGGCTCCAGCCAGTCGTCGGCGCGGTCCAGCAGGGCGCCGTCATCCGCCACGTCGGGCCAGGCGCCGCCGAGCGTCCGGTGCAGGAAGCCCAGCCGGGCCCGCAGCGCCCGCGCGTCCGGGGACCAGCGCAGCAGGCCGAGCCCCTCGGCGCGCAGCCCGTCGAGCAGGGCGGCCCGCACGAGCGCCGGGTCGGGGGTGCGCAGGGGTCGCACGGCCAGGTCGATCGCCCCGAGCCGCTGCGCTGCGCGGGCGACCACGTCTTCGTCCTCCCAGTGCACCTCGGCGGTGTCCGTGAGGAGGTGCGCGGCGGCGGCCCGGGCGGTGTCCTCGTCGATGACGGCGGCCAGCCGGACGCGCGCGGACGCGGAGTGCGGGGGCCGGTCGGCGACGGCGACGGCCAGCCAGGGCGCGTGGCGCAGCCCGGAGCCGTCGCCGAGCTCGGCCCCGGTTCCGGAGGCCATGAGGAAGGCCCCCTCGCCCTTGGCCTTGGCGACCCGCTCGGGGAAGGCGAGGGCGGCGATCAGCCCGGCCGCGGCATCGTCGGGTGCAGCGCCGCTGCCGGGGCTCCGCCCCAGACCCCGCGCCTCAAACGCCGGCGAGGCTGGATTGCGCGGCGAGGCTGAAAGGCCGGGGCTCCGCCCCGGACCCCGCTCCTCAAACGCCGGAGGGGCTGGATATTCAGCCTCGCCGGCGTTTGAGGCGCGGGGGTTCGGGGGCGGAGCCCCCGTCGGGTCCGGGGCGGAGCCCCGGGAGCGGGGTCCGGGGTCGCGGACCCCGGTTTCGGGAAGGGGCGGGGTGGGGGCGAGCCCCGCAGGGTCCTGGGCGGCGGCACGCTCCAGCCGGCGGACCTCCGCGCGCCAGCGGGCCGCGTAGCCGTCGCCGCCCCGCCGGGCCGCCCGCCAGGCCGCGGCCAGGTCGTCCCCGTACTCCCGCGGCGGCTCCTCGCTGAGCAGGGCCACCACCTCCGCCGCGCGCCGTGCGCCCAGCGCGTCGGCCCCGTCCAGCAGGGCACGGGCCAGCCGCGGGTGCAGCCCGAGCCGGGCCATCCGCAGGCCGCGCGGGGTCGGCCGCCCCGCCGGGTCCACGGCGCCGACCGCGACCAGCACCTCCCGCGCCGCGGCCATGGCTCCGGCCGGCGGCGGGTCCGGCAGCGCCAGCCCGGCCGCCTCCGGGTCGCCCCAGCAGGCGGCCTGCAGGGCGAACTGGGCCAGGTCGGCCATGCGGATCTCCGGCGAGGGGAACGCGGGCAGGCGGCCGTCCTCCGCTTCGGCCCAGCAGCGGTACACCGCGCCCGGCGCCTCACGCCCGGCCCGGCCCGCCCGCTGGCGTCCGGCCGCGCGGGACGCCCGTACGGTCGCCAGCGCGCCCAGCCCCCGGGCGTGGTCCACCCGGGGCTCGCGGGCCAGCCCGGAGTCCACCACCACGCGCACCCCCGGCACGGTCAGGCTGGACTCCGCCACGGCCGTCGCGAGGATCACCCGGCGATGTTCCGAGGGCGTCAGCGCCGCGTCCTGCACGGCCGCCGGAGCCCGGCCGTGGACCTGGAGCACCTCCGCGTCCACCGCGCCCAGCTGCCCGGCGACCCGGGCGATCTCGCCGACGCCGGGCAGGAAGCACAGGACGTCGCCCTCGCGCTCGGCGAGGGCCCGCCGCACCACCGAGGCCACGTGCGTCAGCTGCGCCGGGTCCACCCGCATCCCGTGCGGGGGCCGCACCGGCCGGGCCGGGGGAGCCCAGACGGTCTCCACCGGATACGAGACCCCCGCGGCCCGCACCACCGGCGCGTCGCCGGCACCGCCGTGACCGAGCACCCGGGCCCAGCCCGCGGCATCGGTCGTCGCCGAAGCCGCCACGAGCCGGAGCTCCGGGCGCAGGGTTTCCCGTACGTCGAGGAGGAAGGCGGCGACCGTATCGGCGTCCAGGTGGCGCTCGTGGCACTCGTCCAGGACCACCACGTCCACGCCGGCCAGCTCCTGGTCGCGCTGGAGCCGCTGGAGCAGCACCCCGGTGGTGACGACCTCCACCACCGTGCCGGGGCCCGCCACCCGCTCCCCGCGCACCGTGAAGCCCACCGAGCCGCCGACCGGCTCGCCCAGCAGCCAGGCCATCCGCCGCGCGGCGGCCCGGGCGGCGATCCGCCGGGGCTCGGCGACCACGACCCGGCGGCGCGGGCCGCCCCCCACCAGCCCCGCCAGCACCAGGGGCACCAGCGTGGTCTTGCCGGTGCCGGGCGGGGCGCAGAGCACGGCCGTGCCGTGGCCGTCCAGCGCGGAGACGAGGGCGGGGACGGCCTCCCGTACGGGGAGCGCGTCGAGGGCGGCCTGGCGTATCAAGGGATCAGTCCCTCTCGCACACGAAGATCGCCGTACCGGGGATCAGGTTGCCGCGCAGGGGGGACCAGCCGCCCCACTCCTGGCTGTTCCATTCGGGCCACTCCGGCTCGACCAGGTCGACCAGGCGGAATCCGCCCGCCACCACGTCCCGGACCCGGTCGCCGAGGGTGCGGTGGTGCTCCACGTACACGGCGCGGCCCTGCTCGTCCTGTTCCACGTACGGGGTCCGGTCGAAGTAGGAGGCGGCGACGGAGAGCCCCTCGGGGCCGGGCTCGTCCGGGAAGGCCCAGCGGATGGGGTGGGTCACCGAGAAGACCCAGCGGCCGCCGGGGCGCAGCACGCGGTGCACCTCGCGCATGACGTTGACCGGGTCGGCGACGAAGGGGACGGCCCCGTAGGCGGAGCAGGCGAGGTCGAAGGAGCCGTCGCGGAAGGGCAGCCTCCCGGCGTCGGCCTCGACCAGCGGGACGTCATCGCCGATGCGCAGGGCGTGCTGGAGCTGGCGGTGGGAGAGGTCCAGGGCCACCGGGCGGGCACCCTGGGCGGCGAGCCAGCGCGAGCACTGGGCGGCGCCGGCGCCGATCTCCAGGACGTCCTTGTTCTTGAGGGAGGCGGCGGGGCCGAGGAGGGCCGCGTCCGCCTCGTCCAGTCCCTCGGGTCCCCAGACGAAGCGGTCGTCGCCGAGGAAGGCGCCGTGCTCGCTCTGGTACTCGTCGGCGTTGCGGTCCCACCAGCCGCGGCTGGCCCGGCTGCTCTCCGCTTCCCCCGCGTCACGCCGGGTGGCCTCGGCATCCTCCACGGAGCCCGGATCGGCTTCGTACGCCGCTTCGGGTGCGTAGTCCTCTTGGTTCATGGGGCCCGTCGTCGTAGTCTGCGAATGTCTTCGGAATGTGGCAGGAGGCGTCAGGAAGGCCGTCCCGCCCACGAATTGTGCCGGATATGCGGCGATCCGCCGGGGGTGTGCGCCTTCGCGCATTGACCCTGTCCGGCTGCCCCCGTATGCTACAAGTTGCGCTGCGAGCCTGTGCTCCTCAGACCTAGCAGGCTGCGCTTGCATCTGTTGATGTCCCCTCGGTTTTCGAGGCCCCGTCGCTCTGCGCGGAAGGGGGTCTCCTTGGCTGTCCGGCTTCTTCGGCAGATGCCGATAAGGGCTCCCGGCGTAGCAGTACCTACGACTTTCTGTCCGTAACCGGAGCCCTTTCCCACATGACGAGCAGCACCGAGACCACCGCCACCACCCCGCAGGTTGCGGTCAACGACATCGGCGACGCGGACGCGTTCCTCGCGGCGATCGACGAGACGATCAAGTACTTCAACGATGGCGACATCGTCGACGGCGTCATCGTCAAGGTTGACCGGGACGAGGTTCTCCTCGACATCGGTTACAAGACCGAAGGTGTCATCCCGAGCCGCGAGCTCTCGATCAAGCACGACGTCGACCCGAACGAGGTCGTCAAGGTCGGCGACGAGATCGAGGCCCTGGTTCTCCAGAAGGAGGACAAGGAAGGCCGCCTGATCCTCTCGAAGAAGCGCGCTCAGTACGAGCGTGCCTGGGGCACCATCGAGAAGATCAAGGAAGAAGACGGCATCGTCACCGGTACCGTCATCGAGGTCGTCAAGGGTGGTCTCATCCTCGACATCGGCCTCCGCGGCTTCCTGCCGGCCTCTCTCGTCGAGATGCGTCGCGTCCGCGACCTCCAGCCCTACGTGGGCAAGGAGCTCGAGGCGAAGATCATCGAGCTGGACAAGAACCGCAACAACGTGGTCCTGTCCCGCCGCGCCTGGCTCGAGCAGACCCAGTCCGAGGTTCGCCAGACGTTCCTCACCACCCTGCAGAAGGGTCAGGTCCGCTCCGGCGTCGTCTCCTCGATCGTCAACTTCGGTGCCTTCGTGGACCTGGGTGGCGTCGACGGTCTCGTCCACGTCTCCGAGCTGTCCTGGAAGCACATCGACCACCCGTCCGAGGTTGTCGAGGTCGGCCAGGAAGTCACCGTCGAGGTCCTCGACGTCGACATGGACCGCGAGCGTGTCTCCCTGTCGCTGAAGGCGACGCAGGAAGACCCGTGGCAGCAGTTCGCCCGGACGCACCAGATCGGTCAGGTCGTCCCGGGTAAGGTCACCAAGCTGGTTCCGTTCGGTGCGTTCGTCCGCGTGGACGAGGGCATCGAGGGTCTGGTCCACATCTCCGAGCTGGCCGAGCGCCACGTGGAGATCCCGGAGCAGGTCGTCCAGGTCAACGACGAGATCTTCGTCAAGGTCATCGACATCGACCTTGAGCGTCGCCGGATCTCGCTGTCGCTGAAGCAGGCCAACGAGTCCTTCGGTGCCGACCCGGCGTCGGTCGAGTTCGACCCGACCCTGTACGGCATGGCCGCGTCTTACGACGACCAGGGCAACTACATCTACCCCGAGGGCTTCGACCCCGAGACCAACGACTGGCTCGAGGGCTTCGACAAGCAGCGCGAGGCCTGGGAGACCCAGTACGCCGAGGCGCAGCAGCGCTTCGAGCAGCACCAGGCTCAGGTCATCAAGAGCCGCGAGGCCGACGAGGCCGCTGCTGCCGAGGGCGCTGCCGCCCCGGCCGCGGGTGCCGGTGCCGGTGCGGGCATCTCGGGTGGTTCGTACTCCTCGGAGTCCGACGAGACCTCTGGCGCCCTGGCGTCGGACGAGGCCCTCGCCGCGCTCCGCGAGAAGCTGGCCGGCGGCCAGAGCTGATCGCAGCGCGCGCATCACACTCCGGTGTGAGCCGAGCTGGTTGAGTTGACGGTAAGGCCCGTCCCCTTCGGGGGGCGGGCCTTACCGCGTTCCTGGTGGCGTTCCTGATCGCGTTCCTGTGAATGCGGCCAACTGGGGAATGGTGGGGCGTCCTTGGACGTTCTTGGCAGAGAACGCGGCGAGGAGGAGTGGTGACGGTGCTTGATCCACAGGGTTTGTACGAATGGGATGCCAAGGGTCTGGCGGTGGCCGACCTGGCGGTCGCCCAGGACTCGGCCGGGCTGGTCATGCTGTACCACTTCGAGGGGTACATCGACGCGGGTGAGGCCGGCGAGCAGATCGTCGAGCGGCTCCTGGACACCCTGCCCCACCAGGTGGTCGCCCGCTTCGACGCGGACCGGCTGGTGGACTACCGGGCGCGCCGCCCGCTGCTGACCTTCCAGCGCGACCACTGGACGGAGTTCGAGGAGCCCCGGCTGGAGGTCCGGCTCGTCCAGGACGCCACCGGAGCGCCCTTCCTGCTGCTGTCCGGCCCCGAGCCGGACGTGGAGTGGGAGCGCTTCTGCGTCGCCGTCCGGCAGATCGTCGAGCGCCTCGGGGTCCGGCTCTCGGTGAACTTCCACGGCATCCCGATGGGCGTCCCGCACACCCGTCCCGTGGGCATCACCCCGCACGGCAACCGGACCGACCTCATGCCGGGGCACCGCAGCCCCTTCGACGAGGCGCAGGTGCCGGGCAGCGCGGAGTCCCTGGTGGAGTTCCGCCTGGGCCAGGCCGGGCACGACGTGCTGGGCGTCGCCGCGCACGTACCGCACTACGTCGCGCGCTCCCCGTACCCGGATGCCGCGCTGACGGTGCTGGAGGCGATCACGGCGGCGACCGGGCTGGTGCTGCCGGCCGTGGCGCACGCGCTGCGCACCGAGGCGCACCGGACCCAGACGGAGATCGACCGGCAGATCCGGGAGGGCGACGAGGAGCTGGTCAGCCTGGTGCAGGGGCTGGAGCACCAGTACGACGCGGCCGCCGGAGCGGAGACCCGGGGGAACATGATCGCGGAGCCGGCGGAGCTGCCGTCGGCGGACGAGATCGGCCGCGAGTTCGAGCGGTTCCTGGCGGAGCGCGAGGGCGAGGGCTGAGGCGAGGGCCGGGGCGCGGGCAGACCCTTCCGGGGGGCTACGGGGCCGTCAGGGGCGGGGTCTAGGCTGCGGGCATGCTGAAAGTAGGCCTGACGGGCGGAATCGGCGCCGGCAAGAGCGAGGTCTCGCGAATGCTGGCGGGGTACGGGGCGATCGTCGTCGACGCCGATCGGATCGCGCGAGAGGTCGTGGAGCCCGGCACGCCGGGCCTCGCGGCCGTCGTGGCGGCCTTCGGGGAGTCGGTGCTGACCGCCGAGGGGACGCTGGACCGGCCGAAGCTGGGGTCCATCGTGTTCGCGGACCCGGCGAAGCTCCAGACGCTCAACGCGATCGTGCACCCGCTGGTCGGGGCCCGCTCGGCCGAGCTGGAGGCCGCCGCGGGGACCGACGCGATCGTGGTGCACGACGTACCGCTGCTCACGGAGAACGGCCTGGCACCGCTCTACGACCTGGTGGTCGTGGTGGACGCGGCGCCGCGGACGCAGCTGACACGGCTGACCGCGCTGCGCGGGATGTCCGACGAGGAGGCGCGGGCCCGGATGGCCACGCAGGCCACGCGGGAGCAGCGGCTCGCGGTGGCGACCCTGGTGATCGACAACGACGGGCCGCTGGAGGCGCTGGAGCCGCAGGTGCGCAAGGTGTGGGAGGAGCTCACGGAGCGGGCGGCGGGCGGCGCTGCCTGACGTGTGCATGGAATAGCGGGTGGGGCGGACGCGTTGAACGCGCCCGTAGAGGGAAGGATCCCGACCGTGTCCGAGACCACGCGCCCCACGCCGCCGTCCAGCCCGGAAACCCACGTCATCGACTACCGGGCGGCCGAGCAGCTGCTCGCCGCACGCGACCCCCGCGGCGCGGTCAAGCTGCTCGACTCGGTCATAGCCGCCCACCCGGAGAACACGGCGGCGCGGCTGCTGCGTGCCCGGGCCTTCTTCGCGGCGGCCCAACTGCGCCCGGCGGAGCTGGAGTTCGAGCTGGTGCTGGAGCGGGAGCCGGACAACGCCTTCGCGCACTTCGCGCTGGCCCGTACGCATGAGCGCGCGGGCCGGCCCGAGCAGGCGCGCAAGCACTTCCGGCTGGCCGCGGCCCTCGACCCGCAGCCGGACTACCTGGCGGCGGCCCGCTTCGACGACCAGGCGGGATCGGGATCCGGGTCCTGATTGTGGCCCCGGCCCCGGCCCCGGCCCCGGAAGTGGTCCGGCCTCACCGGCTGCGGGGCGGTTCGTACGGAGGGACGTCCGGGCCGGGCTGGTAGTGCGGCCCCTGGTGGATGTGGCGCAGGACCATGCCCAGGTCCACGGCCACGATCACCGCCAGCACGCCACAGGCGGCCGCCCATCCGGGACGGTCCGCCAGCGAGAACGCGGCCGTCCCGGCGACGGCCCAGATCAGCCCCCAGATTCCCAGCCAGAAGCGCAGCCGCAGCGGGCTGCGCGCGGTCACCGGTTCGTTTCCGGAACGCATGGGCATCGCCTCTCAGCTCCATGGTCCCACCGGGGGCGCGGTGCGTCAGGGGTTGAGCTTGTTCACGGCCGTCGTGGTCGTCCGCTTGAAGGCGTCGACGGGAGCGTGGGACAGGTTGCCCATCTCGCCCCACGCCACGACCGTCACGGTGGAGCCGTCGCGTCCGATCCCGAAGAGGTGGACGCCGGGCTCGGACTCGGGGAGCGAGGTGTGGACCCCGTAGACGTGCGCGCCCTCCTCGACGGGGAGCGTCCCGTAGTCCTCCCAGGAGGCGGTACCGCCCGGCGCCGTCCGCAGCCAGTCGGCGGCGCAGGCCGCGACCTTGCGCTCCAGGGTGCGGGCGAGCCTGGTGGCCGCGGAGGGCGAGGAGGACCGTACGGACACCTGTACCGCGCCGGTGTCGTACTCGGTGCCGAAGCGGCGGTGCCAGCTGCCCGCCGTCGGCAGCACGCCGTCCAGGCAGAACGGCGCGAACTCGGGCAGCCCCTTGGTGACCTCGTCCGCGTACCAGGGGGAGGTGGGGTGCGGGGGCAGGTCGGCGCCGTCGAGGAAACCGGGCGCGGTGGGGGCGGCGGTGGCCGCCGTGGGGGTGAGCAGGAGGGCGGCGGCCGCGGCGAAGGCGGCGACGGTGCGTGCGGTGGTTGTGCGTGCGGTGGCGCTGCGTCGGAACATGGTCGGTTCTCCCCGTGGGTGCTGCGGTGTGTGTGACGAGCCTCTTCCCCGGGTGGGGGCCGGGGCGACGGATTGCGGCGAAGTCGGGACACCGGAACGGCTGTACGCGCTTCCACCTGGGGGAACACCCCTTGCATGGAACGGGGTCACGGGACGGACGAGGCGCGGATGTTCGCGCGGCTGATGCGGGAGCTGAAGGAGCGGGCCGGGCTGAGCTACGGGGTGCTGGCGCGCCGCCTGCACACGAGCACGTCGACGCTGCACCGCTACTGCAGCGGGGATGCGCTGCCGGTCGAGTTCGCGGTGGTGGACCGCTTCGCGCGGGCCTGCGGGGCCTCGCCGGGGGAGGCGGTGGATCTGCACCGGGCGTGGCTGCTGGCGGACGCGCGGCGGAGGGCGGGGGCGGAGCCGGCTCCGGAGCCCGCGCCGGCGCCGGCGCCGGTGGTGGTCCCTGTTCCGGCTCCGGTCGGGGCTCCGGAGCCGGTGGCCCGCAGGCCCTGGTTCCGGCGGCGAGCCGTCGCGGTGGTCGCCGCGGGGGTGGCGGCGGCCGCGGTGGCGGTTTCGGCCCTGGTGGCGGCCCGACCGGAGTCGCGTACGCCGCCGGGTGCGGCGGTGTCGCCATCGCCGTCGGCGCCCCCGTCGGCCGGGGCCTCGGCCTCGCCGTCGGTCTCGGCGCAGGCGTCGGCGCAGGCGCCGGCTCCGGTTGCGCCCCTCAGGGCGGCGGTACGGTCGCACGTGTGGGCCGCGGGCTGTGATCACGCCTACCTGGCTGAGCGCGGGCCCGCGTCGGTGCCCCCGCCGCCCGTGGAGGCGGACGCGCCCGCCTGGGCGTCGGCGCAGGGCGCCGTGCACGCCGGGACACAGATCGTGGAGGTCACCCTGCACGGCACGGGCGCGGGCGCCGTGGTCCTGGAGGATCTGGAGGTACGCGTGACCGCGCGCCGTACCCCGCCGGCCTGGAACGTCTACCAGATGTCGCAGGGCTGCGGCGGGGGACTCACCCCGGCTGCCCTCGCCGTCAATCTGGACGCGCCGCGCCCGCTGGCCCGCCCCGTCGCCGGCAACGACGCCGGGAGCACGCTGCCCGCCCCCGCGTTCCCCCTGCGCGTTTCGGCGGCCGAGCCCGTCGTCCTGCGGGTGGAGGCGGCCACCACGGGCTGCGACTGCGACTGGACCCTCGACCTGCGGTGGACCGGGCCGTCCGGCTCCGGCACCCTGCGCATCGATGACGACGGCCGACCGCTGCGCACCAGCGCCACGACGGGCCGACCCGTCTACGGCTACGCGATGGAACTGGGTCGCTGGGGCCGCTGATCCGCAGGTCAGGGGCGTTGTCAGTGGCCGCGCCTAGACTCGTCGGCAGAAGAGATCCGCAGAAGAGATCGGCGAGATCCGACGAGATCCGACGAGACCCGCGGAGAACACGGGCACCGACGGGGGGAGGGGGACACCGTGACACAGCAGCCGCAGGCACCGGCACCGGCACTGCTGCGCCATGCCGCCGTCTTCCTGCCCGCCGCCGTCCCCCGCGAGGGGCGGATCGCCTTCTGGGCGCCCGACGGGGACACCCTGCCCGAGGCGGGTACCCCGGGGCCGCTCACGGTCGTGCGCCCGCACGGCGACGGGGTCCGCAGCCGGACCGTGCCCGCCGTGACCTTCTCCGTCGCCTCCGCCCTGCCCCTGCTCGCGCAGGCCCCCCGCAGCCCCGCCGCGCACCCCGCGACCCGCGCCTGGGGCACCGCCGCCACCCAGGCGCTCACCCTGGCCGCCCGCGGCCGGCTGCTTCCGGGGCTCACCCCCGAGGGCGTCGACGCGTGGCGCGCCGGACCGCTCGACGCCGCCGACGTCGACCATCTGCGGGCGATCGCCGCCGCGCTGCCGTCCGAGGGGTACGCGACCCCCCTCGCCGGCCGCCGGCCGCTCCAGCTGCCCGAACCGGAGGCGCTGGTCCGCGCGTTCCTCGACGCCGTCGCCGACAGCCTGCCCCGCACCCCGGCCGCGGCCGTGGCCGCCGGGCGGCCGTTCGCCGCGCGGGAGGCGCAGCGGGTGCCGGGGATACGGGACTGGGCCGCGCAGGTCGCGGCCGGAGCCGATACCGGCGTCGGGATCTCGCTCCGGCTCGACCTGTCCTCCTTCCGCCTCTTCGACGAGGCCGAGGGGGACGACACGAAGCGCGCCGGAGCCGCCGTCGTCCAGGTGCACAGCCTTGCCGATCCGACCCTGGTCACCGATGCCGGGCAGTTGTGGGCGGGCCGGGCCGCGGCCGGGTTCGGTCCCCGCGCCCGGATCGACGCAGTGCTCGCGCTGCGCCGGGCCGCGCGGGTCTGGCCGCCCCTGCTGCGCCTGCTGGACCAGCCCGTGCCCGATGCCCTCGCGCTGTCCGATCCCGAGCTGGAGGACCTGCTGGGGGTGGCCGCGAGCCGACTGGCGGCCGCCGGGGTCCTGGTCCACTGGCCGCGCGAGCTGGCCCGTACGTTGTCGGCGACCGCTGTCGTACGGTCCACCGCGCCCGGTTCCGCGACCGACGGGACCGCCTTCTTCGACGCCGAGCACCTCTTCGCCTTCTCCTGGGAGCTGGCGCTGGGCGGCGACCGGCTCACCCCGGGGGAGATGGACGCGCTGGCGCAGGCCCACCGGCCCGTCGTGCGGCTGCGGGACCAGTGGGTGCGGGTCGACCCGGAGCTGGTGCGCAAGGCGCGCAAGCGGGAGCTCGGCCTGCTCGACCCGGTGGACGCGCTGGCCACCGTACTGTCGGGGACGGCCGAGGTCGACGGCGAGCCGGTCGAGGCGGTGCCCGTGGGGGCGCTGGCGGCCCTGCGGGAGCGGCTGACGGGGGAGTTGGCCCCGCTGGCGCAGCCCGCCGCCCTCAAGGCCACCCTGCGCGACTACCAGGCGCGCGGCCTGGCCTGGCTGGACCTGATGACCTCGCTCGGTCTCGGCGGCTGCCTGGCCGACGACATGGGCCTGGGCAAGACCGTCACCCTCATCGCGCTTCATCTGCACCGGGACCGCCGCGAGCCGACGCTCGTGGTGTGTCCGGCCTCGCTGCTGGGCAACTGGCAGCGGGAGATCGAGAAGTTCGCGCCCGGTACGCCGGTGCGCCGCTTCCACGGCGGCGGCCGCAGCATCGAGGACCTGACCTCCTGCGAGGGCGGTTTCGTCCTCACCACCTACGGGACGATGCGGGCCAGCGCCGCCCTGCTCGCCGAACAGAGCTGGGGCATGGTCGTCGCCGATGAGGCGCAGCACGTCAAGAACCCGCACTCGGCGACCGCGAGGGCGCTGCGCACGGTTCCGGCGCCGGCCCGGGTGGCGCTGACCGGTACCCCGGTGGAGAACAACCTGTCCGAGCTGTGGGCGCTGCTCGACTGGACCACGCCGGGGCTGCTGGGTCCGCTCACCGCGTTCCGGGCCCGTCACGCCCGTCCGGTGGAGCACCAGCAGGAGGAGGACGGCGGCAACGAGGCGGCGGTCGCCCGGCTGTCCGCGCTCGTACGGCCGTTCCTGCTGCGCCGCAAGAAGTCCGACCCCGGCATCGCGCCCGAGCTGCCGCCGAAGACGGAGACCGACCATCCCGTCTCCCTCACCCGGGAACAGGCCTCGCTCTACCAGGCCGCGGTGGACGAGGCGATGGCCGTGATCGAGTCCAGCGAGGGCATGGAGCGGCGCGGCATGATCATGAAGTTGCTGGCCTCGCTCAAGCAGATCTGCAACCACCCGGCGCAGTATTTGAAGGAGGAACAGCCCCGGATCCCGCACCGCTCGGGGAAGCTGGCCCTGCTCGACGAGTTGCTGGACACGATCCTGGCCGAGGGCGGATCGGTGCTGGTCTTCACCCAGTACGTGACGATGGCCCGCCTCATCGAACGGCACCTGTCGGCCAGGGGGGTCTCCCACCAGCTGCTGCACGGCGGGACCCCGGTGCCGCGGCGCGAGGAGCTCGTGGACCGGTTCCAGGCGGGCGAGGTGCCCGTCTTCCTGCTGTCGCTGAAGGCGGCGGGCACCGGGCTGAACCTCACCCGGGCCGGCCATGTCATCCACTTCGACCGCTGGTGGAACCCCGCGGTCGAGGAGCAGGCCACCGACCGCGCATACAGGATCGGCCAGACCCAGCCCGTCCAGGTCCACCGGATCATCGCCGAGGGCACCGTGGAGGACCGGATCGCCGAGATGCTGGAGGCCAAGCGGGCCCTGGCCGATGCCGTGCTCGGCTCCGGCGAGTCGGCGCTCACCGAACTGACCGACCGCGAGCTGGCCGACCTCGTCTCGCTGCGGAGGCCCGCATGATCACCGCGCGGGACGACCGCCGCCGCACCTTCGAGACCGTGCCCGCCGGGGCCGCGGCGGTGAGCTGGTGGGGCCGGGCCTGGGTGTCGGCGCTGGAGGAGGTCTCCCGCGACGCGGCCCGGCTGGCCCGGGGCCGTGCGTATGCCGAGGAAGGGCACGTCGACGCGGTGACCGTCACCCCGGGCCGGATCGTGGCGTACGTGCGGGGCAGCAGGCCCCGCCCCTACCGCACCGAGCTGACCCTGCCCGCGTTCGCGGACGCGGAGTGGAACGAACTCCTGGAGGAGGTCGCGGCCGATCCCGCGGCCCTCGCCACCCTGCTGGAGCGGGAGGTTCCGCAGTCGCTCGCGGAGACCGTCCTG
The DNA here is from genome assembly GCF_055571215.1 of Streptomyces sp. NPDC030995. NCBI lineage: Bacteria > Bacillati > Actinomycetota > Actinomycetes > Kitasatosporales > Streptomycetaceae > Streptomyces > Streptomyces sp. NPDC030995. The sequence continues at coordinate 140,832 of NZ_JBVIFS010000011.1, read as the reverse complement.
CCCGGTGCGGGCGAGCTCGTCCCGCACTGCTCCTGCCCGGACTTCGGGCGTCCGCCGTGCAAGCACGCGGCGGCCCTCTGCTACCGGGCGGCGCGCCTCCTCGACGAGGACCCCTTCGTCCTGCTGCTCCTGCGCGGCCGGGGTGAGCGGGAGCTCCTCGACGAGCTCACCCGCCGCAACGCCGCCCACGCCGCGCGCGAACAGCCCGACACGGCGCCGGACTTCCCCGGCGTCCCGGCCCGGGCGGCGCTCGCCCGCACCGGCGTGCCGCCGCTGCCCGCGCCGCTCGCCGCGCCCGCTGCCGCGGGGCTGCCGCCCGCCTACCCGTCCGACCCGGCGGCCCCGGACCCGCTGGCCCTCGACCAGCTGGCCTCGGACGCGGCCGCTCGCGCCCTCGCCCTCCTCACCACCGGCGAGGACCCGATCGCCGGCCTCAGCCTGTGGCAGGACGCCGTCCGGCTGGCCTCCGCGCACCCCACGGCAGGCCTCACGGGCGCGGCCCGCACCCTCTACCGGGACCTGGCCCGCGCCACCGGCCGCAGCACCACCGACCTCGCCCGGGCCGCGGCGGCCTGGCGTCAGGGCGGCCGCGCCGCCCTCGCCGCCCTGGAGGAGCCCTGGGACCCTCCGGCCGGCCCCTTCGACCGGGCCCGCCCGGCGCTCCTGGCCGCTTCCCAGGCTTCCTTCCGTCCCGACCGCAACCGCCTCACGGCCCACACCCGCCAGCTCCGCCTCGGCCGCGACACCCTCTGGTACGCCTACGAGTCCCGCCCGGACGATGACGACTGGTGGCCCACGGGCCGCCCCTCGCCGGACCCGGTCACCGCTCTGCTGCGCTGAGCCCGGCCGCCCAGCGGTTCAGGGTGGTGAAATCGCGGTCGCGCAGGCCGTGGCGGGGGTGGACGTGCAGGAGGAGGGCCGGGGCCGGGTGGTGGGCCGCGACCCAGGCGCGGTCGCGCGGGGTGATCATGTCGTCGACCCAGGCGAAGGGGCGACCGGCCGCCCAGTCGACGAGGTGGCGGGTCTTCCAGGAGAGGTCGGCGGGGTCCTGGACGAAGAGTTCCGGCCATTCGACGACAGGAAGATCACCGGGTAGTCCGATGTGCGGGGAGATCATCGTGTTGGCCTGGTGGGTCCAGGCGGTGGCCCAGGTGAGTTCGAACGGCAGGGCGAGCAGCCGGGCGCCGTGGGAGGGGTGGAGCCGGACCCGCGCGCCGCGCCGGGTGCTGCGGGAGTCGGGGTCGCGGTACGAGAGCCAGACGTCCGGGTGCATCCGGTGGCTCGTGTATCCGCGCAGACCGGCGAAGAGGGACCGGAACGGGTTGAGGGGGCCGTCCACGTCGAGAAGGAGGAGCGGGCGATCAGTCATGAAGTAGGCAGTACCCGGTACACGATGGAGTGAAATGCCTACCGGCTCTATAACCCGAATGGGTTTACGGCGTTGTTCCCCGTGCGGGACAACACCCGTGAACTCCTCCGGAAGGCAGGGAAACTGATGCGTCACAGTCGTCGGAGTGGCTTGGTCGCGGCCGTGGTTGCGGGAGGCGGGCTGGCGGTCGTGGGCGTGAGCGGATTCGCCTACGCCGATGCGGACGCGGGCGGTCGGGCCGAAGGATCGCCGGGGCTGTTGTCCGGGAATCTGGTGCAGCTGCCCGTGCACGTCCCGGTGAACGTGTGCGGGAACACCGTGAGCGTGGTCGGCGTCCTCAACTCCGCCGCCGGGAACCGCTGTGCCAACGAGGCACCGGGGGGTGGCGGCGGGCATCCCGGGCCGACGCCCTCGCATCCGTCGACACCCGGGGCCCGAAACGGCGCGGGGGCCCTGGCCGAGGGGCGCGGAAAGGATTCACCCGGGGTGCTCTCCGGCAACGGGCTCCAGCTTCCGGTCGACCTCCCGCTGAACATCAGCGGCAACTCCGTGAACGTGGTCGGCGTCGGCAACACCTCGCACGACAACACGTCCGTCAACGGCGAGGTGCCCACCGACGGCAAGCCCGCCCAGCCGCCCGTCACCGAGCGCCCGGCGACCCCGCCCGCGCCCGCGCCCGCGCCGCCGCGCCACACCGAGGCACTCGCCCAACCCGAGGCGCTCGCCCACACCGGCGCCGACGGCCTCGGCTACCTGCTGCCCGGCGGGGGAGCGCTCCTGCTCGGCGGGGTCGTCCTCTACCGCCGCTTCCGCGTCAACTAGACACTGTCCGCCACCCGTCCAGGATGGCGTCGATCCGGGCGGCCAGCCGGGCGCGGGCCGCGAACCGCGGTACTCCCGCCATCAGCAGGGCGTCGTACTCGGTGTCGGTGTGCCGCACGGCCGCTCGCACCGCGACCGAGACCGCCAGTTCGTCGAGGGCCCGGCCGGCCGCGGTGCGGCCCACCCGGCCACTGCCGCGCACCGAGGCGTGGGTGGCGATCGCCACGGCCCGATCGGCCGGGCACCCCGGGAACAGCCGCACTATCTCGGCGGCGAAGGCGGCCGTGAAGCGGGTGTCCTCGGCGGCGCGCCGCAGCCGGTCGCGCTCCCGGCGGCGCGCCCGCGCCTCGGAGTCCGCGAGACAGGCACGCTCCGCGCGGGCCAGGGCGGCATCCTCGACGAGGAGTCCCAGGCGCTCGTAGCGGCGGCGGCGCTTGTTGAAGCGGACGACGACGGCCGAAAGCGAACTGCCCTCACGGGAGCGGCGGGTGAGTGCGGCGTCCCCGCGCGGGAGGTAGACCAGATGCCCGAGATCCGCGCAGTCCAGGCAGCGCGGTACGCCGGACTCGCGCACGAGGTGCCGGAGCGGGCCCTGCCGGCACTCCGCGCAGTGGATCTGCTTCAGAGACTCGAACACCACCAGGCTCATACAGGTGTGATACCGCCGTAGGAGCCTCATATCACCTGGTAGGGAGCGTAGGTTGATGTTTCATCAACCCTTCCTGGATGGCGGGGCGTCCTCCTACCGTGGGGGCCTCGGACCGTGGCCGGTCCACGGAGGAGGGCACATGGGTGGGCGGCAGGCGACGACGGCACGGCCCGGCAGGGCGCGCGTCGCCACGGTCCCGCTGGGCCGGGAGATCGTCATCCCGCCGGGCGGCTGCACCGGCTGGCACTTCCACCGGGTCCGGCTGGAAGCCGTCGTCCTGGCGGGGACCCTGACCCGGGTCCTGCACGACCGCACGACCGTGGTGCATCCGACCGGGGCCACCTTCGTGGAACCCGCGGGCATCGGGCACATCCACCTGGGCCACAACCTCGGCAGCGAGCCGGTGGTGCTCTACGTGACCCCCGCGCTCCCCGAGGGGACCCCGTTCTCCATACCCACCCCGCCCCCGCCCGGGGCCACACCCGCGGTCTGCCGGGAGCACACCGCGTGACGGCCCCCGTCTCCCGGTCTCACACCAGCCGGCGTATCTCCCCGCGGACCCGGTAGAAGCCCCCGGAGGCCGCGTGCAGCCCGTCGACCACATACCGGGCGCCCGCTTCCCGTATCCCGCGCGGGAACTGCACGTTCCACGAGGGGTCGAAGTCGCCCGACACCACATGCACCCGCATGCGGCCGCCCTGCTGGACGCACTCCACCACCACACCGCCCGCCGGCGCCGCGGCCATCGAGATGGTCGCCACCGCCGAGGCCGACGCGGCCGGGGTGAACACCGGCAGCGCCGCAGCCGACTTCACGTCCATCGGCGCAGGCACCGAGCCCTGCTGGGCCGCCGCGATCGCCTGCTCGCTCGCATCCACGCAGACCAGCGAACCGTCCGTGGTGACCAGATACAGCCGCCTGTCCAGATACTGCATGGACAGCGCGGCCCCGCTCCCCGTGCCCAGCTTCCACAGCCGCCGCCCCTCGGCGTCGAAGCAGTACACCGAGGAGGCGAGGTCGCCCGCGAAGACGTGCCTGCCGTCCGGAGACGTCGCGCACGAGTACACCGCCGCGTCGCACCGGTAGGTGGCCTCCACGGCGCCGGTCGCCTTCGACAGCCGCTGTACGGTGTTGCGCCCGGTGCCGGCATACACCGCGTCCTCCTCCTGCCAGCCGAACAGCACCGAGCCGTCGGTGGCCGTGTGCCACAACTGCCGTCCCCCGTCCGGGGCGTACGCGGTGACCCCCTGGCTGTGCCCGTGGTAGATCCCGTCCGCGTCCGCCCGGACCATCCAGGCGTTGGAGCCGGCCGACCGCCGCGACCACTGGAACTCGTCCTCGTGGTCGATGACCGTCAGCCCGCCGCTGCGGTCCGACACGTTCAGCACGCCCTCGCGGATGTCGAGCCAGAAGATGTCCACATCGGCTGCGATGTCGTAGGCCCCGAAGGGAACCTTCGACGACAGGTCGTACACCGTGCCGTCGTCACAGCCCGCGTATATCCAGAACTCGTCCGCCACCAGGCACTTCACCCCGTCCGGCAGCGAATACCGGGCCAGCACCTCACCGCCGTGGCTCAGCGTGTAGACATCGCCGGCCTGGTTGCCGACCCAGCAGCGGTCCTCGTCCACATGGATCCCGAAAGCCGCCGAGCCCGTACGGAAACGCCACAGCACCGGGGCCACCGCACGCGCCGTCGACGGCGCCGAGGTCACCTGGCGGCGGGTCACCGACCGGGCGGCGCGCTGCCCCCGCACGGCCGGGGCGTACCCCTTGCGGACCTTCTCCCCGATCTTCTTCGCGGCGGCGGCCCGGGCCTTCTCGGCGGTCGGGAACGAGGAGCTCTGCAGCTGGCCGTCAGCGCCGATGCGCCCGTACCGCACGGAGACGGCCGTGCCGTCCACCGTCACCTCGTAGAACTTGTGCGCCCCGCCGCCGTCCTGAGACAGCTCCAGATACGTGGTCTCCCGAGCCATGACAAACCCCTCCCCCGAAGTCCGGACGCCGGCGCCCTTCCGCCGGTGATCCCTCGTGAAAAACGCTAAGGCCCACCACTGACAATGGGCCGGTGCAGTGGGAAGCGATCACATGGCAGCGGATGGCCGAGCGGCTCGCCGGTCACCTCGACGACCCCGACAATGCTCCTGAGCAGGGGAGTTGGCAGCGGGTGGGCATTGACGGCGCGCCCGCCGCCGAGACCGGTGTGCTCGCCGGAGAGCTCGCCGACGCGCTGCGGGCGCGGGGACGCCCGGTGCTGGTGGTGCCGGCCGAGGGGTTCCTTCGGGCGGCCTCCCTGCGCTTCGAGTTCGGCCGTCAGGACGTGGACTCGTACCTCAGCGGCTGGTACGACACGGCGGCGCTCTGGCGGGAGGTGTTCGGCCCGACGGACCCCGGCGGGAGGTGTTCGGCCCGACGGACCCCGGCGGCACCGGGCGGGTGCTGCCGGACCTCTGGGACCCGGTGGCAGACCGGGCGACCCGAAGCCCGTACGTGGAACTCCCGCCCGGCGGTGTGGTGGTCGTGCACGGCCCGCTGCTGCTGGGGCACTGGTTCCCCTTCGACCTCAGCGTCCACATCCGGCTCTCCCCGGGCGCGCTCGCCCGCCGCACCGAGGAGTCCGCGCGGTGGACCGTGCCGGCCTTCGCGCGGTACGAGGCCGACACGGATCCGGCGGCGGCCGCCGATGTGGTGGTGCGGGCCGATGATCCGCGTCACCCCGCGTGGAGCGGGCTCCGGGAGCGGTAGCCCTGCGGGCTTGCGTCGGGGGGCGGGGGCGGGTGCCGGTGCCGGTGGCGCTGCGCGGAGCCGCCGGGCTCTGCCCGGACCCGCGCCTCAAACGCCGGCGGGGCTGGATTGTGCGGCGGGGCCGAAAGATCGGGGCGGGGCTCAAGGAAGCGCCGACAGGGGTGAAGGAAACGTCGGCGGGGCTCAGGGATACGGGCGGCCGCCCAGGTGGGTTACGGCCTGTGCGGCGGCGCGGCAGCCTGTGCGGGCCGCCTCCGCCGGGGTTGCGCCCTCCAGGCGGGCCGCGAGGAAGGCGCCGGTGAAGGCGTCCCCGGCGCCCGTGGAGTCCACCGCTTCGGCCGGTTCCGCGTCGACCTCGGCGGTGATCCGGCCCCGCTCGGCGACCAGTGCCCCGGCCGCGCCCCGGGTCACCACCACCAGCGGCACCCGACGGCTCAGCTCGGCCGCCGCCCGGGCCACCCCCGTGGGCTCCGGCAGCCCGGCCAGCAGCCGGGCCTCGTCCTCGTTGGGCAGCAGTACCGCGGCCCCCGCCACCGCGTCGAGGAAGCGCTGCGGCCCCAGCGTGACCAGGAATCCGGCCGAGGCGGGGTCCACGCTCACCGGCACCCCCCGCGTCCGGGCGGCCCGCAGCGCGACCATGGCCAGCTCCCGGCTGCTGTCGGCGAAGAACAGATAACCCGACAGGTGGAGGTGGGCCGCCCCGTCCAGCAGGGACGGCGTCCAGTCGGCCGGGCACAGCCGCAGCGAGGCCCCGCTGTCCGTCAGGAAGGTCCGCTCCGCGTCCTTGGCGACCAGCGCGACCACCGTCCCCGTCGGCTCCTCCGGGTCGATCACCAGCCGGGGCCGGACCCCCGCGTCCACCAGCGCCCGTTCGTGCCAGCGCGCCGATTCGGCGCCCACCCGCGCCAGGAGGCGTACCTCCGCGGCCCCCGTACGGGCCGCCCAGCACGCCGCGTTGGCCCCGGCGCCACCGGGCAGGGTCCGGATGCGGGCGGCCGTGTCGGTGGCCGGCGCGAGCGGCTCCTGATGTATCGCGATCACGTCCGTCACCACGTCCCCGACGACGAGCAAGGCCCCCGGCGCGGTCATGCCCGCGCCGCCCAGGCCCCCGCGATCCGGGCCCCGAGCCGTACGTTGCCCCGTACCGCCGCCAGGTTCGCCTCCAGCGAGGCCCCGCCCGTGGCCCGTACCAGGAACCCCAGCAGGAAGGGAGTCACCGCCTGCCCCGTGATCCCCTGCTCGCGGCACGCGGCGAGCGCCTCGGCCAGCACGCGGTCGTGCAGTTGCGGATCCAGCTGCTCCGCCTCCGCCACCGGATTGGCCACCAGCAGCGCCGACTCCGGGCCGCCCAGGGCGTCCTGCGCGGCCATCACCGCCGCGACCTCCTCCGGCCGGTGCACGGTCCAGTCCACCGGCTCACCGGAATCGGCCAGGTAGAACCCGGGGAAACGGTCCGTTCCGTACCCGAGCACCCCCACCCCCAGCGTCTCCAGCCGTTGCAGCGTGGCCGGCACGTCGAGGATCGACTTCACCCCCGCGCACACCACCGTGACCCGCGTCCGCGCCAGCAGTGAGAGGTCCGCCGATTCGTCCTGCGTCTGCGCCCACTCCCGGTGTACGCCGCCCAGCCCGCCCGTGGCGAAGACCCGCAGGCCCGCCCGCGCGGCCAGGAAGGCCGTCGCGGACACCGTCGTGGCGCCGGTCGCCCCCGAGGCCAGCGCGGGCGCCAGATCCCGGTGGCCGAGCTTGCGCACGCCCTCGCCGCCCGCGATCCGCTCCAGCTGCGCCTTGTCCAGGCCCGCGTGCGCCACCCCGTCCACGACCGCGATCGTCGCCGGAACCGCCCCCTCCGCCCGGACCAGCTCCTCCAGTTCGAGTCCCACCGCCAGATTGCGGGGGCGGGGCAGGCCGTGGGCGAGGATCGTCGACTCCAGGGCCACCACGGGCCTGCGCCGGCCGAGTGCCTCGCGTACCTCTTCCGACAGGACCGGTCCGCCCGACAGGGATGCAGATGCTCTGTGCTGTGACATGTCCCCATCCATGGCACGAGATTCGCCCCCCCAAACGCCCACCCGCCACACCCGTCACAACCTGTCCGAGTAGCGCCCCCCGGGGACACGCCCGGAGGGCGCTGGACAGGGTGACTCGTCCGCCGGGCGGTTCCTGGACGCTCTGGTCACCGTGCCGCGCGGGCGGGCCGCACTAGGCTGGCGCGCCATGAGCACCAGTGATCACTCCGCAGCCCCCGCCTCCTTCTCCGTGTCCGTCGCGGACGTCGAACTGGAGGCCGAGGACCTCGACCCCGAGCAGATCGTCTCCGGCGACCCGGTGGTGACCGGCAAGGTGCTCTGGGAGTCGCCGGACGGCAAGCAGGTGCGCGGGATCTGGCAGATCACCCCGGGCGTGGTCACCGACATCGAGGCCAACGAGCTGTTCGTGGTGGTCAGCGGCCGCGCCACCGTCGAGGTCGAGGGCGGCGGGACCCTGGAGGTGGGCCCGGGCTCCGCCTGCGTGCTGCGGGAGGGCGACAAGACGACCTGGACCGTGCACGAGACGCTCCGCAAGGCCTACCACATCAGCTACTGACGCTGCCCTTTCCGGGCGCGGGGTGGCGGCGCGCGGTGAACAGCGCGAGCGCCGCCATCGGCAGCAGCAGCCCGGCGCCGATGGCGTTCAGCCAGCCGTAGCTCGCCTGGGACATGATCAGGCCGGCGGCCGCGCCGCCCACGCCCGCCGCCGTGTTCATCGTGAGGTCGCTCAGGCCCTGCACGGCAGCCCGCGCGGGCTGCGGTACCGAGTCGGTCAGCAGGGCCGAGCCGGACACCATCCCGGCGGACCAGCCGAGGCCGAGCAGGAACAGGCCGAGCGCGCTCTGGCCGTGGCTGGGTCCCGCCGTCCCGGCGAGCAGCGCGGCGACCGAGAGGAGACCGGCGGCCAGGCCGATCACGGTCAGCCGTCCGAGACGGTCCGCGAGCCACCCCATCAGGGGCGAGAAGGCGAACATGCCCGCGATGTGGCCGCTGATCACCAGCCCGATGAGCTCCAGGCCGGCGCCGTGGTGGCCCAGGTCCATCGGGGTCATCACCATGATCGAAACCATGGTGGTGTGTGACACGGCGACGGTGACGAGGGCGAGCCGGGCCCGGGGCGAGGCCTTGACGGCGGCGAATCCGGCGCGCAGCGAACGGCCCTCGCGGGTCTGGTCCTCGGGCGCGGCGAGCGCCCGGGCCGTCAGCAGCGGATCCGGGCGCAGGAGTACGCCCATCAGTGTGCCGGTGAGCACGAAGACGACGGCGGCCCACACGAAGGGGCCCGCCGTCTCGGGTATGGAGGTCCCGGCGAAGCTGTGGCTGGCGGGGGCGGACAGGTTGGGGCCGGCCACCGCGCCGATGGTGGACGCCCACACGACGACGGAGATCGCCCGGGCCCGGCGGTCCGGGGCCGCGAGGTCCGCGGCGGCGAACCGGGCCTGGAGGTTCGCGGAGGAGGCGGCGCCGAAGGCGGCCATGCCGAGCAGCAGCAGCGGGAAGTTCTTGACCGTGGCGGCGAGGACGACGAGGCCCGCGCCGACGGCGCCGATCCCGTAGCCCAGGACCAGCCCGGGGCGGCGGCCGCGCGCGGTCATCAGGGCGGCGAGCGGCAGCGAGACCAGGGCGGTGCCGATCACCGCGGCGGTGGAGGCGAAGCCGGACAGGGCCTCGGTGCCGCTGACCTGGGTGGCGAGTACGGGGGCCAGGGCGATGCTGATGGGCACGCCGAGGCCGCCGAGGATCTGGCCGGCGATGAGGACCCGGGTGGTCCGCCGCTGGAGCCGGGCCCGTTCCGCTTCCGTGGGGGCGAGCGGCGGAGCCGGCCGCTTCGTACCGGGTGAGGTGGTCACGCCGGACACCCCCGTCGAGGCTGCGGGGCGCGGGACGAGGTCACGCCGGGTGCGGCGGCAGAAGTAGTCACCGCGGCAGTGTGACACCCCTTACCGCCCGGCGGAACCGGGGAGGACGGGCGCCGCTGCGGCCGGCGGCCGATCAGAACAACGGCTGCGGGAGCACGCCCTCCAGCGCGAGCAGCAGTCGCTTGGTCTCCACCCCGCCGCCGAAACCCCCGATGCCCCCGTCGTTCTCCACGACCCGGTGGCAGGCCACCACCAGCGGCAGCGGATTCGAGCCCATGGCGTTGCCCACGGCCTGCGCGGCGCCCGGCTGTCCGGCGCGGACGGCCAGCTCCCCGTACCCCACGACCGATCCGTAGGGCACGGAACGGTCCAGCTCCTGGAGCACCTGCCGGTTGAAACCGGAGCTGAGGCGCCAGTCCAGCGGCAGGTCGAAGCGCCGCAGCGCCCCCGCGAAGTACGCGGAGAGCTGCCGTATCGGCTCGGCCAGCAGCACTTCCTCGCCCTGCGCGGGCCGCCGGGCGCCGGCGCCGAGCCGGGAGACGAGCGCGCCGATCATCGCGTCGACCCGGTCCGGCCCGGCATGGAACTCGACCCGGACCAGACCCTCCGGGGTCGCGGCCAGGAGCAGGGGCCCGATGTCGCTGGCGACGACGGTCCATTCGAGGTGCGGCCCGCGGGGCCGCTCGGTGCTGTCCACGCGTCCACGGTACGGCGGACCACTGACAGCGCTGACAGCGCCGGCAGCACTGACAGCACCGGCAGTGCTGACGACACCGACAGCACTGCCGCACCGGCCCCGGCCCCCGGCTCAGAACCAGCCGACCGCCTCCCGGACCACGTCCGGGGCATTGGTGATGATCCCGTCCACGCCCATGTCCTGGACCTTCCGCGCGGTCGCCGCGTCGTCCACGATCCAGGTGTCCACCTCCATGGCCTTGCCGTGGGCGCCGAGCAGGCCGTGCACCGCCGCGACCCAGTCGGCCGAGATCGTGGTGTGCCAGGGATTGATCCGGTCGGTGAACTCCGCGTACCGCGGCAGGTCCGCCACGGGCGGGGTGCCCAGGAAGGCCGTCACCAGGTCCGGGCGCAGCCGGTGCACGATGCGTACGCAGTCGGCGCTGAAGCTCTGCACGACCAGCCGCTGCGTGACGTGCCGCTCGTCGAGCCAGCCGGCCTCGTCGAGCAGATTCAGGGTCTGCTCCTCGATCCCGGGGTAGAGCTCCGGCTTCTTGATCTCCAGGAGCAGCCGCTGCTGATTGCGCTGCACCCGGTCCATGTACTGCCTCAGGGTGGGCACCCGGGCGCCCGCGTACTCCTCGTCGAACCAGCTGCCCGCGTCCAGCCGGGCGATCTCGGCCGCCGTGAAGTCCTTGACCTTCCAGGGGGAGCGGCCCGGGAAGACCTGCTCGACGTCCGTGGTCCGGGCCAGGGTGTCGTCGTGGATCACCACGAGCACGCCGTCCTTGGTCCGCTGCACGTCGTTCTCGACCCAGGCGAAGCCCAGCCGCATCGCCAGGTCGATCGCGGCGAGGGTGTTCTCCGGGGCGTACGCCGAAGCCCCCCGGTGGGCGTACACGACGGGGCCCCCCAGCCCCGCGCGGTCGGTGGGGGATCCGGGACCGGTGGCGGCGTACGAGGCCGTCCCGCCCAGCAGGGTGAGTGTGAAGCCCAGGAATGCGGCGGCGGCCGCGGCGGCGGGTCGGACGTACATGTGCGTTCTCCTCGGGTCGTGAGCCCTGTTCCTGCGTCAGGCGGACGCGGAGCGGCAGACGTTGTGGCGATGCACTTCACCGCGATCATGGGGTTGAAGATCACCCGACCGCCACCGAACTACGACAAACGGACCAGAACGAATGACTACCGGCTGGGCGTGGCGGGGCCGTCGGAGCGCGCCGCGGACCCGTGCGGATGCGTGAGTGTCAGTGGGGGGTCGTACGGTTGACTCATGCGGCCCGTATCGAAGATCGAACGCACGGTGGCGCCTTTCGAGGTCGTCAGTTCCTACCAGCCCAGCGGCGACCAGCCGACGGCCATCGCCGAGCTGGAGAAGCGCATCCGTGCAGGTGAGAAGGACGTCGTGCTCTTGGGTGCGACCGGCACCGGCAAGTCGGCGACCACCGCCTGGATGATCGAGAAGCTCCAGCGCCCCACGTTGGTGATGGCGCCGAACAAGACGCTCGCCGCCCAGCTGGCGAACGAGTTCCGCGAGCTCCTGCCGAACAACGCCGTCGAATACTTCGTCTCGTACTACGACTACTACCAGCCCGAGGCGTACGTACCGCAGTCGGACACCTACATCGAGAAGGACTCCTCGATCAACGAGGAGGTGGAGCGGCTGCGCCACTCCGCGACCAACTCGCTGCTGACCCGGCGGGACGTGATCGTCGTCGCCTCCGTGTCCTGCATCTACGGCCTCGGCACCCCGCAGGAGTACGTGGACCGGATGGTCTCCCTCAAGGTCGGCGAGGAGATCGACCGGGACCAGCTGCTGCGCCGCTTCGTCGACATCCAGTACACGCGCAACGACGTGGCCTTCACCCGCGGCACCTTCCGGGTGCGCGGCGACACCATCGAGATCTTCCCGGTCTACGAGGAACTGGCCGTCCGCATCGAGATGTTCGGCGACGAGATCGAGGCCCTCTCCACCCTGCACCCGCTGACCGGCGAGGTCATCAGCGAGGACCGCGAGCTGTACGTCTTCCCCGCCAGCCACTACGTCGCCGGCCCCGAGCGCATGGAGAAGGCGATCGCCGGCATCGAGGCCGAGCTGACCGAGCGCCTCGCCGAGCTGGAGAAGCAGGGCAAGATGCTGGAGGCGCAGCGGCTGCGCATGCGCACCACGTACGACCTGGAGATGATGCGGCAGATCGGGTCCTGCTCCGGCATCGAGAACTACTCGCTGCACATGGACGACCGCGAGCGCGGCTCCGCGCCCAACACCCTCATCGACTACTTCCCCGAGGACTTCCTCCTCGTCATCGACGAGTCGCACGTCACCGTGCCGCAGATCGGCGCCATGTACGAGGGCGACGCCTCGCGCAAGCGGACCCTGGTCGACCACGGATTCCGGCTGCCGTCCGCGCTCGACAACCGGCCGCTGAAGTGGGAGGAGTTCCAGAAGCGCATCGGCCAGACCGTCTACCTGTCGGCGACCCCCGGCAAGTACGAGCTCTCGCGCGGCGACGGCTTCGTCGAGCAGATCATCCGCCCCACCGGCCTCATCGACCCCGAGGTCGTGGTCAAGCCCACCGAGGGCCAGATCGACGACCTGGTGCACGAGATCCGAGAGCGGGTGGAGAAGGACGAGCGGGTCCTGGTCACCACCCTCACCAAGAAGATGGCCGAGGACCTCACCGACTACTTCCTGGAGCTCGGCATCCAGGTCCGCTACCTGCACAGCGACGTGGACACCCTGCGCCGCATCGAGCTGCTGCGCGAGCTGCGCTCCGGTGAGTACGACGTCCTCGTCGGCATCAACCTGCTGCGCGAGGGCCTCGACCTGCCCGAGGTGTCGCTGGTGGCGATCCTCGATGCCGACAAGCAGGGCTTCCTGCGCTCCGGGACCTCCCTCATCCAGACCATCGGCCGCGCGGCGCGCAACGTGTCGGGCCAGGTCCACATGTACGCGGACAGCATCACCCCGGCGATGGCGCAGGCGATCGACGAGACCAATCGCCGCCGTGAGAAGCAGGTCGCCTACAACACGGCCAACGGGATCGACCCGCAGCCGCTGCGCAAGAAGATCAACGACATCGTCGCCACCATCGCCCGCGAGGAGCTCGACACCGAGGAGCTCCTCGGCACCGGCTACCGGCAGACGAAGGACGGCAAGGCCCTCAAGGCGCCGGTGCCCGCGCTCGGCGGCAAGGCCGGCCAGGCGAAGGCGGGCAAGGCGGCGAAGGGTGCCAAGGGCGCCAAGGCGGCCGAGGTGCTCACCGACCGGCCCGCGGCCGAACTGGCCGCGCTCATCGAGCAGATGACCGAGCGCATGCGCGGGGCGGCCGCGGAGCTGCAGTTCGAGGTCGCGGCCCGGATCCGGGACGAGGTGGGCGAGCTGAAGAAGGAGTTGCGGCAGATGAAGGAAGCGGGCCTCGCCTGAGTCCGGGCCTGTCAGTAGGGTTGGGTCATGGCCGCAGGTGTACCCTGCGCGCTGATCATCGGGGTGGGCAATGGAGAGGGGACACGCGTGACGGTCAACATGACCAAGGGGCAGGCCATCAGTCTGCAGAAGGCGGACGGGGGCACGCTGACCGCGGTCCGCATGGGCCTCGGCTGGCAGGCCGCCAAGCGTCGCGGACTGTTCGGTTCGCGGACGCGGGAGATCGACCTCGACGCGTCGGCGGTGCTCTTCGCCGACAAGCAGCCGGTGGACGTCGTCTTCTTCCGGCACCTGCAGAGCGACGACGGCTCGGTGCGCCACACGGGTGACAACCTCGTCGGCGGCGTCGGCCAGGGCGGGGACGACGAGGCGATCCTCGTCGACCTCCAGCGCGTGCCGGTGCACATCGACCAGATCGTCTTCACGGTGAACTCCTTCACCGGCCAGACGTTCCAGGAGGTGCAGAACGCGTTCTGCCGCATCGTCGACGAGACCAACGGCCAGGAGCTGGCCCGCTACACCCTCGACGGCGGCGGTCAGTACACCGCGCAGATCATGGCGAAGGTGTCCCGCGCGGGCACCGGCTGGCAGATGACGGCCCTCGGAAACCCGGCCAACGGCCGCACGTTCCAGGACCTGATGCCGGCGATCCTGCCGCACCTGTAGCAGTACCGGACAAGAGAAGAACGCACGGGGGAGGGGCTGCACGATGACGGCCGAACTGGTCCGGGGGCAGAACCACCCCGTGTCCCGGAGCCGGGTGGAGATCAGGGTCTCGGCGGGCACACCCGTGCTCGCCCTGGCCTCGCTCGCCGACGAACAGGGCCGGTTCTCCGGCGACGGGATACTGGCCCACCCGGGCGCCGGCTCCCTCCCCGGAGTCCAGGCTCCGGGGGAGCTCGCCGAACGGCACACCCTCGCCGTGGACCTCGACGCCGTCGCGGCGGACGTCCACCGGCTCGGCGTGCTGCTCGTCCTGCCGCCCGGCGGCCCGGTGCGCTTCGGCGCGGTCCCGGCCTCCTACGTGGCCGTGGCCGACCCGGAGGGCGCCGAGATCGCCGGGTACACCCTGACCGGGCTGGACGCCGAGACCGCCGTGATCGCCCTGGAGCTGTACCGGCGCCAGGGCGCCTGGAAGGTCCGGGCCGTGGGCCAGGGCTACGCCGACGGCCTCGGCGCGCTGCTGACCGACGGCGGACTGCCCGCACCGGAGGCCGCCGCACTGGCCGCCGCCGCGCTGCGCACGACCTCGCGGGCCGGTGACCCGGTCCCCGTCTCCGGGGTCCCGTACGCGGGCACCCCCGGCCCCTCGCCCGCGCCCGGCCCCGTGCCCGGAGGCGAAGGCCCGGCTTCCGGCGGCGACGGCGCCGCCCCCACGTCCACCACCGGCCCCGCCACCCTCAGCTACGTGCACCCGCGGCGCCGCCGCACCAGCGCCGAGCCGCCCGAGCCCGCGCCGCGGGCCGCCCCGGCCCCGCAGCCCGGCCAGCACCCGGCCCCCGTCGCCGGCGACGCCAGCGGCTGGTCCATGGAGGAGCGGCTCTACAACCAGGTGTGGGGCATGTTCGAGGACCTGGCCCGCTCGGTCGCCGCCTACCGCAGCGCCGTCGACTTCGCCGACTCCCGCATGGACCGCGAGCTCGACGAGGTGCTGTCCGACCCGCGCCACCGGCTCGGCGGCTCCGGCAACGCCGCCCGCGACACCGCCCGGGCCCGCCGCGACGAGCTCGTCGCCCAGGCCCAGGCCGTGCTCGACCGGGACCTCCTCCAGCTGACCGCCGAGTGCGAGGTGGTCGAGCCCGCGCTGCCGGCCTCGTACGCACGCTGGGACAACCCCGTCTGGCACGGCCACCGGATCCCCGAGGAGAGCCCGCTGGCCCTGCGCCTGGGGGACCTGCACCTGCCCGAGCGGCCCGATCTGCGCATCCCCATGCTGGTCCGGGTCCCGCTGGAGCGCGGACTGTGGATCGACAACGGCCGCACCGGTTCCGAGGCCGCGATGGCCATGGACACCGACCGGCTGCGCCGGGCCGCCATGGACATGGCCGTGGCGTACGCGGTGCGACTGCTCGCGGTCCATCCCGGCGACCGGTTCTCCGTGCACGTCATCGACCCGGCCGGGGCCGGGTCCGCCTCCCTGGCGCCGCTCGTGCGGGCCGGGGTGCTGGCCGGGCCGCCCGCCGCCGGAGCCGCGGGGGTCACCGAGACCCTGGCGCGGCTGACCCGGCGCGTGGACCTCGTACAGATGGCGGTGCGGGCCGGGGCTCCCGAGGACCTTCCGCCGGACGTGGACACGGCCGAGCAGTTGCTGATCGTGCACGACTTCCCGCACGGCTTCGACGACCGCGCCGTCACCCAGCTGCGCTACCTCGCCGACGAGGGCTCGGCGGTCGGCGTGCACCTGCTGATGGTCGCCGACCGTGACGAGGCCTCGGCCTACGGGCCGCTGCTCGACCCGCTGTGGCGCTCGCTGATGCGCCTCTCGCCCGTGCCGGACGGCTACCTCGCCGACCCCTGGGTGCACCACGCCTGGACCTTCGAGCCGAACCTGCCCCCGCAGGGCAGCAGGGTCCTCGAACAGGCACTGGACCGGGTGGCGGAGGCCCGTCGCACTACCCGGCCGTGACCATCTCTTGAGAATCTCTTTACCTTGACTGTCCCTGACGGGTAAGCTGTGGAGCGCGGAGGGGAGTATTCCTGCTTTCCTGCTACGGCGTGCCCGTCAATACGGACCACCTCGCTTACACGAGCGCGGTCGTGTCCCGGGGCGCCGGCCCACGGCCTCCAGGCCGCCCGGGTGGAAGAGACCTCCGGCAGCGATGACGCTGACGAAGTGCTGAGCCATCCGCCGGAGGCGTGTTCACCATGGAAGTTTCCTGGACCCTTTGGGTGCTGACCATTCTCGGTCTGTCCCTCCTCATCGGTGCCGATTTCTTCATCGGCCGCAAACCGCACGACGTTTCGATCAAGGAAGCGGGCACCTGGACGGTCGTCTGGATCGTCCTCGCCGGACTCTTCGGCCTCGGCCTGTGGTTCTTCGGCAACGGTCAGGCCTCCCAGGAGTTCTTCGCGGGCTTCATCACCGAGAAGTCCCTGAGCGTGGACAACCTCTTCGTCTTCGTCCTGATCATGGCGAAGTTCGCGGTGCCCTCCCAGCTCCAGCAGCGGGTGCTGCTCGTGGGCGTGCTGATCGCCCTGGTGTTGCGCGCGATCTTCATCGCGGCCGGCGCCGCGATCATCGCCAGCTTCTCGTGGGTCTTCTACATCTTCGGCGCGTTCCTGATCTACACGGCGTGGAAGCTGATCCAGGAGGCCCGCAAGGACGAGGAGGAAGAGGAGTTCGAGGAGAACCGCCTCCTCAAGTCCGTCGAGAAGAAGTTCGGCGTCGCCGACAAGTACCACGGCACCAAGCTCTTCATCCAGAACAACGGCAAGCGCGTGCTGACCCCGCTGATGGTCGTCATGCTCGCCATCGGCACCACCGACGTGCTGTTCGCACTGGACTCGATCCCCGCGATCTTCGGCCTCACCCAGGACCCGTACATCGTCTTCACGGCCAACGCCTTCGCCCTGATGGGGCTGCGCCAGCTGTACTTCCTCATCGGCGGACTGCTGAAGAAGCTGGTCCACCTCAGCTACGGCCTGTCGGTCATCCTCGGCTTCATCGGCGTCAAGCTGGTGCTGCACGCCCTGCACGAGAACGGGGTGCACGTCCCGGTGATCTCGATCCCGGTCTCCCTGGGCGTCATCTGCGGTGTCCTGGTCATCACCACGATCACCAGCCTGATGGCCTCCAAGAAGCAGGCGGCGGCCGAGGCCGCCGCCCGCCCCGAGAGCATCGACGCCTGAGGCGGAGCGATGGCTCTGCGGAGCTACGCGGGGGCGGCCGCATCGGCCGTCCCCGTTTCCGTACCCTTCGCCGCGCCCGCCCGCGCCCGTACGACCATCGGATTGGTCTCCGGCAGCAACGCGAAGCAGCCCAGGCTGAGCAGGGCGACCGCCGTCAGGTACACCGCGACGCCCCACGGCGGACCGGAGCCGTCCGCCAGCGCCGTCGCCACGATCGGGGTCAGCGCCCCGCCCAGTACGCCGCCCAGGTTGTAGCCGACGGCCGCGCCCGTGCAGCGGATCCGCGGCGCGTACAGCTCCGGCAGGTACGCGCCCACCACCGCGAACATCGTCACCATGCCCAGCAGCGCCCCGAGGAAGCCCAGCGTCATCAACAGCGGGTCGGCCGTACGCAACAGGGCCACCAGCGGGAACATCCACAGGGCGCAGGCCGTGCACCCGGCCAGGCACAGCGGCCGCCGCCCGTAGCGGTCGCCGAGCACCGCCACCAGCGGGGTGACCAGGCCCTTGATCGCGACCGCGATCATGATGCAGGCGAGCATCACCGTGCGGCTCACCCCGAGGTGCTCGGTGGCGTACGCGAGGGACCACGTGGTCACCGCGTAGAAGACGGCGTAGCCCACGGCGAGTGCCCCGCCGGTCAGCAGGAGCAGCCGCCAGTGCCCGCGGAGCACCTCGGCCAGCGGGGCCTCGGCCCGCCGCCCTGTTTCGGCCAGTGCCTTGAACTGCGGGGTCTCCTCCACCGAGCGGCGCAGCCACAGCCCGGCCAGCGCCAGCAACCCGGCCGCCCAGAACGGCACCCGCCACCCCCAGGACGTGAACTGGGCGTCGGTCAGCGAAGCGGACAGCGCCAGCATCAAGCCGTTGGCCAGCAGGAAGCCCACCGCCGGGCCGATCTGCGGGAAGCTCGACCACAGTCCGCGCCGCCGCTCGGGGGCGTGCTCGGCGGTCAGCAGCACCGCGCCGCCCCACTCGCCGCCGAGCCCGAGGCCTTGGAGGAAGCGCAGCAGGAGCAGCAGTACGGGCGCGGCCGCGCCGATCGAGCCGTACGTCGGCACGCAGCCGACGGCGACCGTGGCGAGGCCGGTGAGCAGCAGGGAGCCGAGCAGGACCGGGCGGCGGCCGTAGCGGTCGCCGATGTGGCCGAAGACCGCGGAACCCAGCGGGCGGGCGAGGAAGCCGACGCCGAAGGTGCCGAAGGCGGCGAGGGTCCCGGCGAGCGGGGAGAAGGAGGGGAAGAAGAGCGGGCCGAGCACGAGGGCGGCGGCCGTTCCGTACACGAAGAAGTCGTAGAAGTCGATGGCGGTACCGGCGAGCGAGGCGGAGGCCAGCCGCAGCATTCCGGGACGGCCGGCCACGGCCGCAGGGGCTTCGAGGGGGGAGCCGGGGGAGGGGTCTTGTTGCATGGAGCAGCAAATACCCCCTCCCCACGCCTCGGGACGTGCGTTCGGCCGCCAACGACCGGAAGGAGTGCATCGCGTACCGAAGTTGACGCGATGCGGGGTTTACCAGCCGCGCTCGCGCCATTCGGCGAGGTGCGGCCGCTCGGCGCCGAGCGTGGTGTCGTTGCCGTGACCCGGGTAGACCCAGGTCTCGTCCGACAGCTGCCCGAAGAGCTTGTGCTCGACGTCGTCGATCAGGCTCGCGAAGGCCTTCGGGTCGCCCCAGGTGTTGCCGACGCCGCCCGGGAAGAGGCAGTCGCCGGTGAACACGTGCGCGTGGCCGTGCGGGTCGTCGTAGATGAGGGCGATCGAACCGGGCGTGTGTCCGACGAGGTGGCGAGCGGTCAGCTCGACCCGCCCGACGCGCACGGTGTCCCCGTCCGCGACCAGGACGTCGGTCGCCACCGGGATGCCCTCGGCGTCGTGGACGCCCGCGTACGTCCGCGCGCCGGTCGCCTTGACGACCTCTGCGAGCGCGCCCCAGTGGTCGCCGTGCCGGTGGGTGGTGACGACGGACGCGATGCCGTCGTCCCCGATCAGGCTCAGCAGTGTGCCCGCCTCGGCGGCCGCGTCGATGAGCAGCTGCTCGTCGGTGGCCCGGCAGCGCAGCAGGTAGGCGTTGTTGTTCATCGAACCCACCGCGACCTTGGAAATCATCAGGTCCGCGAGCTCGTGCACGTCGGCCGGACCGCCGACCTTGACCTCTCCGGTGTACGTCATGCCTTGATCCTAGAGCGGCGGGAGCTCGGGGAGGGGGCCGCCCGTGGTACTCAGGGACGCGCCCTTGTCGCCGCGGCCCGCCAGCCAGGCCAGCAGCCCGGCGGCGGTGCCGGACACGGTCACGGCCGGATCCCCGGCGGAGCCGGTGCGCCAGGTGCGCCCGTCGGTCGCGACCAGGGCCGCCGGCGGCACCTCCGGACGTCCGGACCAGCGGTCGGCGAGGAAGACGATCTCGCGCTCGATGAACTCCTCGGGGAGGTCGGAGAGCTCGTAGCCGATGTTCAGGTCGACGTGGTGCAGGTCGACCTCGACCCAGCGGCGGAACGGCACGTTGGCGGCGAGGTCGGTGATGCCGTTGCGCAGTTCGACGGTGCGGGACCAGTCCTGGGCGGGCTCGGTGGTGGCGAGGAAGCGGGCCGCGGAATCACGGAGGTCCGCCAGGTGTTCTTCCAGGGGCCGACCGGCGTCGCGTTCGATGTCCGCGTCGCGCGCACCGGCGCTCTCGTACATCGGGCGCCCCTCGAAGACATTGACGAGGGCGTCCGCGTTGCGCGCGAGGTGGGCCAGGACGTGCCCGCGGGTCCAGCCGGGGAGGTGTGACTCCTCGGCGAGATCGGCGTTGTCCAGCTTCGCGACAGCGGTCAGGAGCCGGTCGGTCGCTTCACGTACAGATCGCAGGTCGTGCACATGATCAGTCATGGAAACGAGCCTAGTGGTTTCAGACCTGCGGCCACACGATCGGGTGAAGAGGTCTGCGGAGTGCCGTAAATCGAATGTGCGTGCTATACGCTCGAAGTTCAGACTCCAAATCCACCGCAGAGGCGCCCCCCATACCCTGGGACGGGGACCTGTGCCCCGCTCTCTCAAGAAAGGTGCGGACCGGCGTGACCGACCGTCTCATCGTTCGTGGCGCTCGCGAGCACAATCTGAAGAACGTCTCGCTCGACCTGCCCCGCGACTCGCTCATCGTCTTCACCGGACTCTCCGGGTCGGGCAAGTCCTCCCTGGCCTTCGACACGATCTTCGCCGAGGGCCAGCGCCGCTACGTCGAGTCGCTCTCGTCGTACGCCCGCCAGTTCCTCGGGCAGATGGACAAGCCCGACGTCGACTTCATCGAGGGCCTCTCCCCGGCCGTCTCGATCGACCAGAAGTCGACCTCGCGCAACCCGCGCTCGACCGTGGGCACCATCACCGAGGTCTACGACTACCTCCGCCTCCTCTTCGCGCGCATCGGCAAGCCGCACTGCCCCGAGTGCCGGCGCCCCATCTCGCGCCAGTCGCCGCAGGCGATCGTCGACAAGGTGCTGGCGCTTCCCGAGGGCAGCCGCTTCCAGGTGCTCTCGCCGCTGGTGCGCGAGCGCAAGGGCGAGTTCGTCGACCTCTTCTCCGACCTCCAGACCAAGGGCTACAGCCGGGCGCGGGTGGACGGGGAGACCATCCAGCTCTCCGAGCCGCCCACGCTGAAGAAGCAGGAGAAGCACACCATCGAGGTGGTCATCGACCGCCTCACCGTCAAGGACAGCGCCAAGCGCCGGCTCACCGACTCGGTGGAGACGGCTCTGGGGCTCTCCGGCGGCATGGTGATCCTGGACTTCGTCGATCTCGCCGAGGACGACCCCGAGCGTGAGCGGATGTATTCCGAGCACCTCTACTGCCCGTACGACGACCTGTCCTTCGAGGAGCTGGAACCGCGCTCCTTCTCCTTCAACTCGCCCTTCGGTGCCTGCCCCGAGTGCACGGGTATCGGCACGCGCATGGAGGTGGACCCGGAGCTGATCATTCCGGACGAGGAGAAGTCCCTGGACGAGGGCGCGGTCTCCCCGTGGTCCCTCGGCCACACCAAGGACTACTTCCAGCGGCTGATCGGCGCGCTCGCCGGAGAGCTGGGCTTCCGTACGGACATCCCGTGGGCCGGGCTGCCGCTGCGGGCGAAGAAGGCCCTGCTGTACGGGCACAAGACGCAGATCGAGGTCCGCTACCGCAACCGGTACGGGCGCGAGCGGGCGTACACGACGGCCTTCGAGGGCGCCGTGCCGTTCGTCAAGCGGCGGCACGCGGAGTCGGAGAGCGACGCCAGCCGCGAGCGCTTCGAGGGCTACATGCGCGAGGTGCCCTGCCCGACCTGTGAGGGCACCCGGCTCAAGCCGATCGTGCTCGCGGTGACGGTGATGGAGAAGTCCATCGCCGAGGTCGCCGCCATGTCGATCAGCGAGTGCGCGGACTTCCTGGGCCGGATGCGGCTCGACGCCCGCGACAAGAAGATCGCCGAGCGCGTCCTCAAGGAGGTCAACGAGCGGCTCCGCTTCCTCGTGGACGTCGGCCTCGACTACCTCTCGCTCAACCGGGCCGCCGGCACCCTGTCGGGCGGCGAGGCCCAGCGCATCCGGCTCGCCACCCAGATCGGCTCCGGTCTGGTCGGCGTGCTCTACGTGCTGGACGAGCCCTCCATCGGCCTGCACCAGCGGGACAACCACCGGCTCATCGAGACGCTGGTGCGGCTGCGGGACATGGGCAACACGCTCATCGTGGTCGAGCACGACGAGGACACCATCAAGGTGGCCGACTGGGTCGTGGACATCGGTCCGGGCGCGGGCGAGCACGGCGGCAAGGTGGTGCACAGCGGCTCGCTGAAGGAGCTGCTGAAGAACCCCGAGTCGATGACCGGGCAGTACCTCTCGGGCAAGCGGTCCATCGCGATCCCGGACGTACGCCGGCCCGTGAACGGGGAGCGCAAGCTCACCGTCCACGGCGCCAAGGAGAACAACCTGCGGGACATCGACGTGTCCTTCCCGCTGGGCGTGCTCACGGCGGTCACGGGCGTGTCGGGCTCCGGCAAGTCGACGCTGGTCAACGACATCCTCTACACGCACCTGGCGCGCGAGCTGAACGGCGCCCGCTCGGTGCCGGGACGCCACACGCGGGTGGACGGCGACGACCTCGTCGACAAGGTCGTGCACGTCGACCAGTCGCCGATCGGACGGACGCCGAGGTCGAACCCGGCGACGTACACCGGTGTCTTCGACCACGTGCGCAAGCTCTTCGCGGAGACGATGGAGGCGAAGGTGCGCGGCTACCTGCCGGGCCGCTTCTCCTTCAACGTGAAGGGCGGCCGGTGCGAGAACTGCTCCGGCGACGGCACGATCAAGATCGAGATGAACTTCCTGCCGGACGTCTACGTCCCGTGCGAGGTGTGCCACGGTGCCCGGTACAACCGGGAGACGCTGGAGGTCCACTACAAGGGCAAGTCCATCGCGGAAGTCCTGAACATGCCGATCGAGGAGGCGCTGGCCTTCTTCGAGGCGGTGCCGACGATCGCGCGTCACCTGAAGACGCTCAACGAGGTCGGGCTGGGCTACGTCCGCCTCGGGCAGTCCGCGCCGACCCTGTCGGGCGGCGAGGCGCAGCGCGTGAAGCTCGCCTCCGAGCTCCAGAAGCGGTCGACGGGCCGGACGGTGTACGTGCTGGACGAGCCGACGACGGGTCTGCACTTCGAGGACATCTCGAAGCTGATCAAGGTGCTGTCGGGGCTGGTGGACAAGGGGAACTCGGTGATCGTCATCGAGCACAACCTGGACGTCATCAAGACCGCGGACTGGGTCATCGACATGGGCCCGGAGGGCGGTTACGGCGGCGGCCTGGTGGTGGCCGAGGGCACGCCGGAGCAGGTCGCGTCGGTGGGGGCGAGCCACACGGGCAAGTTCCTGCGGGACATCCTGGGGGCGGACCGGGTCTCCGACGGCGCGTCTCCGGCGAGGGCCGCGGCGAAGAAGGCCCCGGCCAAGCGGGCTGCCGCGCCGGCGAAGAAGGCTGCCGCCGCCACGAAGAAGGCGGCCGCTGCCCCGGCGAAGAAGGCGACGGCGCGGGCCCGTAAGGCGTAGTCGCTGCGCTGAGCTGAGCTCGGCGGGAGGGGTTCGGCCGGTGGCCGGGCCCCTCCGTTCGGCTGCGGCGCCGTCGCCGGGGGCTCTGCCCCCGGACCCTCCCCCAGACTCCGTCCGGGGGGACCCCCAGCGCCTCAAACGCCGGCGAGGCTGGACTTGGCGGAGCCCCGGGTTAGGACGCGACGCCCACCGCGTGGCCGGCGGTGGTCGGGTCTGTGAGGGTCGTCAGGAGGGCGTCCGCGACGTCCGCGCGGGGGATGGTGCGGCCGCCGCGGACATTGGCGTCGAGTGCGCGGCGGTAGGTGCCGGTGCGGGGCTTGTTCTGGAGCATCGGCGGCCGGATGACCGTCCACTGGGTACCGCTCGCACCCATCGCGGCCTCCATCACCGCGAGGTCCGCGTAGAGGTCCCGCAGCAGCCTGCGCAGCAGCGGGTAGACCACCGCGCGGGTGAACACCCCCTCGCCGTCCGCCAGCGGGCCGACCGGTGCGGCGCTGACGGCGGAGAGCCGTCGCACCCCCGCGCGGTCCATGGCCGAGGTGATCGCGGTCAGGGCCGGGCCCGCGACGGGGGTCGCCTTGGCCTGCTTGTTGGACGCCGCGCCCAGCGCGGAGACCACCGCGTCCTGGCCGCTGACCACCGACAGCACCGCCTCCTGGTCGGTCACGTCGGTCACCGTGGCCACGCGGAGCCGTTCGTGGGCGGGAACGGGCAGCCGGGCCGGGTCGCGCACGACCGCCGTCACCTCGTGCCCCGCGTCGAGCGCCTGCCGGACGACCTCGCGGCCGACGCCGCCCGTGGCACCGAACACCGTGATCTTCATGGATACCCCCATGTCCGAAGAAGTGGAGCAAGGGGTGAGTGAGCATTCACTCACCCCGCGTCTCAGCTAGGGTGAGTGAATGCTCACCCCAAAGTCAAGCCGTCCCACCCCGGAGCGCCTCCTCGACGCCGCCGAGAAGCTGATGCGCACCAGCGGTTTGGTCAACGCCACCACCAAGGCCATCGCCCGCGAGGCGGGCTGCTCCGAGGCCGCGCTCTACAAGCACTTCGCGAACAAGGAAGAGCTCTTCGTGCGGGTGCTGATGGAGCGCACTCCCAACGCGGGCCCGCTCATGGCCGCCCTGCAGGCCGATCCGGGCGAGCAGGGAGCCGAGGAGGGAGCCGCCGGGCAGGGAGTCGAGGAGGGGCTCACCGCCATCGCCCTGCACGCCTCGCTCTTCTACGCCGACGCCATCCCCATGGCCGGCGCGCTCTTCGCCGAGCCCGCCCTGCTCTCCCGCCACCGCGAGGGCGTCCAGAAGATCGGCGCGGGGCCGCACGTGGTCCTGGACGCGCTGGCCGGGCGGCTGCGCCGCGAGCTCGACGCCGGACGGCTGCGCCCCGACGCCGACCCGCGGGCCGCCGCGGCGCTGCTGCTCGGCGCCTGCTTCCAGCGGGCCTTCTTCCTGCACTTCTCCGGACCCCAAGTGGTCCAGCCGGTCGAGGAGTTCGCCCCGGCCGTGGCCCGGACCGTCTGGGCCGCGCTGCGCTGAAGCGGGTCAGAGCTCTGTCGCGTACGGAGGCTCCGCGCCCGCCCGGGTGCAGGTCAGAGCGGCTGCGTGCGCGGCGAACGCCAGGACGTCCGGCCAGTCCACCGGTCCGCCGGGCGCCCCGGCGAGCCGGTGCAGCAGGGCGGCGTTGACGGTGTCGCCCGCTCCGATCGTGTCCGCCACCGCGATGCGGCGGGCCGCCGCCGAGTGCTCCGCGCCCTCCCGCGTCCAGACCGTCAGGCCCGCCGAGCCCCGGGTCAGCACCACCGCCGAGGGCCCGGCCGCCAGCCAGTCGGTGACCCGCCCGCCCAGCCAGTGCGCGTCCTCCTCCGACAGCTTGAGGACGGAGGCGTACGGCAGCAGCCGCGTCAGGAAGCGCGTCCGGTACGCCGCCGGGTCCGCGATCAGCGCCGGCCGGATGTTGGGGTCCAGCAGGGTCAGCAGCCCGCGCCGGGATTCTCGCCGCAGCAGGGCCTCGTACGCGCTCGCGCCCGGTTCCAGGACCAGCGAGCAGGTGCCGAGCGCGAGGGCCCGTACCGAATCCGGGAGGGCGGGCGGCAGGGTGAACAGCCGGTCCGCCGTGCCCTCGACGTAGAAGCCGTACGAGGCGGAGCCGTCCGGAGCCAGTGAGGGCACGGCGAGGGTGGTCGGCTCCGGTCCGCGCTGGACCAGCGACAGGTCCACCCCGGCCGCCCGCAGGCCGGCCAGGAGGCTCTCGCCGAAGCCGTCCGCCGAGACCCGGGAGCAGAAGGCCACCTCGGCGCCGAGCCGCCCGAGCGCGAGCGCGGTGTTGTACGGTCCCCCGCCCGGCCGGGGCAGCAGCGCGCCCGGCGGCTGCGCCACGGGGACCAGGTCGATGAGGGCTTCTCCGCCGACGACGATCACGCGGGGGAAGCTACCTCATGGGGCGAAGGTATCGTCGGGTGGGCCGGTGCCCCGCCGGTCCCACACCTCAGGAGAACCGCATGCCCGCGCCGCAGTCAGCCGCCCGCCGTACCGTCCTCAAGGGCGCCGCCGCGCTCGCCGGGGCCGCAGGCGCCGGAGTGACCCTGGCGGCCTGCTCCACCGCGACCAACAGCGGAGGCAACACCCCCGCCACCCCCACCGCGCCGGTGGAGCTGGGCGCCGCGGCCGACGTCCCGGTGGGCGGCGCGAAGCTGTACCGGGAGCGGAAGCTGGTCGTCAGCTGCCCGGCGGAGGGCCAGTACAAGGCGTTCAGCGCGCAGTGCACGCACGCGGGCTGCGTCCTGGACAAGATCGTCGAAGGCGAGGGCAGCTGCCCGTGCCACGGCAGCCGCTTCGACGTGGCCACCGGCAAGGTCGTGAAGGGCCCGGCCACCGACCCGCTGCCCGCCGTCCCGGTCCGGGCGGAGAACGGCAAGCTCATCGCGGGCTGACCGGGGACCGGCCGGGGGCTGACCGGGCAGGCCGGGCACAGGCCGGGCAGGCCGGGCACAGGCCGGGCCCGGCCGGGGGACCGCCCCGGGGCCGTCCTTCAGTCCCAGTCCCAGGAGACCCCGAGGATCCCGCGCCGCACCGACTGCTCCACCAGGTGCACCGCCCGGTGCCGGCCGCTCGGCGTCAGGTCCGCGAGGCCGGTGTGCGGGGCCTCGGGCCCGCTGCGCGCGAAGCGCCGGCACCGCACCGGCAGCGCCGCCTCGTCGAAGCGGACCTGGAGCATGTACTGGCCGCCCGCGTAGCTGAAGCCGCGTACGTACTCGCTGCTGCGGATGCCCGTACCGTCCTCGATGCCGTAGCCGAAGACGTAGGTGTCCCCGCGCCGCAGCCGGGCGTCGAAGAGCAGCTCCGCGACCACCACCCCGGCCTCAGGATGGCACCGGACCCGGCCCGTACGGCAGTTCTCGTACGCCGTCACGCGCATCCGGGACACGTCGCAGCCCGGGTCGCCGTGGTGCACGGCGAGGTAGCGGTCGACCCCGTCGCGGTGTGCCCGCACGATCTGCTGCGACTCGCGGGACCGCATCTCACCGTCCGGTCCGATGCGCACCCGCTCGTGGTGGCCCACCGAGTGCAGCCCGCCGTCCGGCGGCAGCTCCAAGGCTTCCAGCAGCCGTTCGACCGTCTCGCCCACGCTGAACAGGGCCCGGTACGAGCGGGCGGCCGGGCGGGCGGGCCCGGAGCCGGGTTCCGAGGTCAGCAGCAGCCGGAGGAGGGCGCCGTCCGGCAGCTCCAGGATCTGCTCCAGGGCGGTGACGGCGCGCAGCGACTCCGGGTGGCGCGGCCGGCGGGCTCCCTGCTGCCAGTAACTGAGGCTGGTGACGCCGACCTTGATGCCCCGTGCGGCGAGCCGGTGCTGTATCCGGTGCAGGGGCAGTCCGCGCGCGGCGAGGGCGGCGCGCAGGGCGAGGTGGAAGGGGCCGCCTTGCAGTAACTGGCTGAATTCAGCCGAGCCTGCCGTCTCGCGGGTCGGCCGCATGGTGACTCCTCTGTGAACGTTCACATGCCCCGCCGCCTGGGATCGCGTCGGTGCCTCCGGGGGACCAGGTGAAACGACAGCAACCGTTCACACCACAGCCCCACCATTCACACCGCAATGTCACCGCGTATTGAAGCGTGTTGACCTGATCGCGACAACACCCTGATGCTCCTCAACAGCGTCCGGACGCGCTCCTCCACCCCCCACTCCCCACATGGGAGGAACGCGATGCGCAACCGAAACCGGCGGCTTTCCCTGGCCGCCTTCATCACAGCCCTGCTGTTCGCCCTGCCGACCGGCACCGCAACCGCCGCGGATGCCGGAACGGATTCCGCCCTGGCCTACAAGCGCCTGGGCATCACCATGCAGGCACAGCAGAAGACCAACTGGTGCTGGGCCGCGAGCGGCAACACCATCGCCACCTGGTTCGGCCGCACCTACACGCAGAACCAGTTCTGCAACGCGGCCTTCAACCGCCAGCAGGGCTACGACTGCCCCAACAACCAGGCGACCCTCGGCAACGTCCAGACCGGGCTGCGCTGGGCCGGCATCAGCCCCGGCTCGTACGTCAACGGCTGGCTCCAGTACTCCACCGTCCAGACCGAGATCAACGCCAACCGGCCGATCGAGACCCGGATCCAGTGGTCGGGCGGCGGCGGCCACATGCACGTCATCTACGGCTACGACACCGCCAGCAGCTGGGTCTACTGGGGCGACCCCTGGCCCTCCAGCGACCGCTACAACTGGGCCTCCCACGCCTGGTACGTGAACAACAACACCTTCTCCTGGACCCACTCCCTCTACCGGATCGGGGCGTGACCGCCATGACCCTGCGCGCCACCGCCGCCGTCGCGGTCCTCGCCGCCACCGCCCTCCTCGGCCTCGCCCCGCAGGCGTCCGCGGCCCCCGTGCCGCAGCCCGAGGCCGCCACCGCCGAGCACAGGGCCGCCGCCGCGCAGGCGGCCGCCGCCCCCGACACCCTGGCCACGCTCTCCCGCTTCTTCGCCCGGGAGGGCAAGGTCTCGCTGACCGCCGCGCAGCCCCGCATCGAGGGCGAGGCGATACCGGTGAACCACCTCTCCCCGGACTTCGTCGCCGGCAAGGCGGGTGCGTCCGTCGCCCGCCTGGAGTTCCTCGCCAGCAAGGCGGTCTCCTCCGACGGGCAGCAGGCCGCGCTGTGGACGGCGCGGACGGAGGCCGGGTGGCAGGTGGTGAACATCGCCACCGGCGACGACGAGTTCCGCTACGCGCAGCTGGGCGCCGAGAAGCTGCCCGGCGGGACCGTGTTCCGCGAGCCGCAGATCGACGCGTGGTACGTGGCCGGGGGCGGTCGGGTGCTGCCGCTGGACGAGGACGCGGTACGCGCTGTAGGCGCGGGGGGTACGAGCCTCGGTGCTTACCGGGGCCGGGTCGCCAAGGCGTACGGGGACAAGCTCCCCGGCTCCGCCTATGCCGAGGGGGGCATGGCGGGCGGCTTCGTGGAGGCCTCCACGAAGGCCTCCGCGGAGGCTGAGGGGACCCCGGTCACGGCGGTCGCCGGCAGCGCCGGGGCGCTCGCGCTGGGCGGTGCCGGGGTCGTGGTAGCGCTGCGGCGCCGCCGGGCCTTCGCCGCGGCGTAGCCCCCGCACCCGCAGGGCTCGGCTCCCGCCAGAAGCCGGGCCCTGCGCTCCCCGCTCCGCTGCTGGGGCTTCGCCCCAGACCCCACGCCTCAAACGCCGGCGAGGCTGGATTTTCCAGCCCGTCCGGCGTTTGAGGACCGGGTCCGGGCAGCGCCCGGGGAACGGAGGAAGGGCGGGGCGGGGAGGGGCTCCGCGCAGCGGGACCGCATGCCGGGCCGGAGGCGTACCGTCGGTTGTCGGCGCCCGCCAGTAGGGTGGTTGGCATGGCCGACCCTTCCAGTTACCGCCCCAAGCCGGGGCAGATTCCCGACTCCCCGGGGGTCTACAGATTCCGCGACGAGCACCGCCGGGTGATCTACGTCGGGAAGGCCAAGAGCCTGCGCCAGCGCCTGGCCAGTTACTTCCAGGACGTCGCCGGGCTGCACCCCCGTACCGCCACCATGGTGACCACGGCCGCCTCCGTGGAGTGGACCGTGGTGTCCACCGAGGTCGAGGCGCTCCAGCTCGAGTACTCCTGGATCAAGGAGTACGACCCCCGGTTCAACGTCAAGTACCGGGACGACAAGAGCTATCCCTCCCTCGCCGTGACGATGAACGAGGAGTATCCGCGGGTCCAGGTCATGCGCGGGCCCAAGAAGAAGGGCGTGCGCTACTTCGGTCCGTACGGGCACGCCTGGGCGATCCGCGAGACCGTCGACCTCATGCTGCGGGTCTTCCCCGTGCGCACCTGCTCCGCCGGGGTGTTCAAGCGGTCCGCGCAGATCGGCCGGCCCTGCCTGCTCGGCTACATCGGCAAGTGCTCCGCGCCCTGCGTCGGCCGGGTCACCCCCGAGGAGCACCGGGAACTGGCCGAGGACTTCTGCGACTTCATGGCCGGGCGGACGGGCACCTACCTCTCCCGCCTGGAGCAGGAGATGCACGCCGCGGCCGAGGAGATGGAGTACGAGAAGGCCGCCCGGCTGCGCGACGACATCGGGGCGCTGCGCCGCGCCATGGAGAAGAACGCGGTGGTGCTCGCAGACGCCACCGACGCCGACCTGATCGCCGTCGCCGAGGACGAGCTCGAAGCCGCGGTGCAGATCTTCCACGTACGCGGTGGCCGGGTCCGCGGCCAGCGCGGCTGGGTCACCGACAAGGTCGAGGCCGTCGACACGGCCGGGCTCGTCGAGCACGCGCTCCAGCAGCTGTACGGCGAGGAGAAGGGCGAGGCCGTCCCCAAGGAAGTGCTCGTCCCGGCGCTCCCCGAGGACACGCCCGCGCTCAGCCAGTGGCTCGCCGACCGACGGGGCTCCCAGGTCAGCCTGCGGATACCGCAGCGCGGCGACAAGAAAGCCCTCATGGAGACCGTCCACCGCAACGCGCAGCAGTCCCTCGCCCTGCACAAGACCAAGCGCGCCAGCGACCTCACCACCCGCTCCCGCGCCCTGGAGGAGATCGCAGAGGCCCTGGAGCTGGACAGCGCCCCCCTGCGCATCGAGTGCTTCGACATCTCGCACCTGCAGGGCGACGACGTGGTGGCCTCCATGGTCGTCTTCGAGGACGGGCTGGCCCGCAAGAGCGAGTACCGGCGCTTCCAGATCAAAGGTCGTGTCGGAGACACGCAGGTCTGGCACGGCGAGGGGCAGGACGATGTCCGCTCCATGCACGAGGTGGTCTCCCGGCGCTTCCGCCGCTACCTCCAGGAGAAGCTGAAGACCGGCGAGTGGGAGGGCGACGGGGGCGAGGTCGCCGAGGGCGAGGTCACCGAGGACGACGGGCGTCCCAGGCGCTTCGCGTACCCGCCCCAGCTCGTCGTGGTCGACGGCGGCCAGCCGCAGGTCGCCGCCGCCAAGCGGGCCCTGGAGGAGCTCGGCGTCGACGATGTCGCCGTGTGCGGCCTGGCCAAGCGGCTGGAGGAGGTCTGGCTGCCCGGCGAGGACGACCCGGTCGTGCTGCCCCGCACCAGCGAGGGCCTCTACCTGCTCCAGCGGGTGCGTGACGAGGCTCACCGGTTCGCCATCCAGTACCAGCGCAACAAGCGTGGAAAGCGCTTGAAGTCCGGCCCGCTGGACGAGGTCGCCGGCCTCGGCGAGAGCCGCAAGCAGGCCTTGATCAAGCACTTCGGTTCGGTGAAGAAGCTGAGACAGGCGACAATCGACCAGATCTGCGAGGTCCCGGGGATAGGTCGCAAGACGGCCGAGACGGTGGCCGCGGCCCTCGCCCGGGCGGTCCCCGCCGGCCCTGCCGTCAACACGGCCACAGGAGAGATCATTGAGGATGAGACCCCCGCCCCGCGGGTGGGGGCACCTCCCAGCGGCAGCTGGGGGACATCGTCCGAACGGGGGACCGAGCAATGACCGAGCACGAGACCACGCACGACCGAGACGGAGCACAGGTGAGTACGGGCACGACAGTGGAGCCCGGCGAGACCGCCGAGGCGGCCATCCCCGAGCTGGTGATCATCTCCGGGATGTCCGGGGCCGGCCGCAGCACGGCGGCCAAGTGTCTGGAGGACCTCGGCTGGTTCGTCGTCGACAACCTCCCGCCGGCGCTGATCCCCACCATGGTGGAGCTCGGCGCCCGCTCCCAGGGCAACGTGGCGCGCATCGCCGTCGTCGTCGACGTCCGCGGCCGCCAGTTCTTCGACGCCCTGCGCGAGTCCCTCGCCGACCTCGACAGCAAGGGCGTCACCCGCCGCATCGTCTTCCTGGAGTCCTCCGACGACGCGCTGGTCCGCCGCTTCGAATCGGTCCGCCGCCCGCACCCCCTCCAGGGCGACGGGCGCATCACCGACGGCATCGCCGCCGAGCGCGACCTGCTGCGCGAGCTGCGCGGCGACGCCGACCTGGTGATCGACACCTCCAGCCTGAACGTGCACGAGCTGCGCGCCAAGATGGACGCCCAGTTCGCCGGGGACGAGGAGCCCGAGCTGCGGGCCACCGTCATGTCCTTCGGCTACAAGTACGGCCTCCCGGTCGACGCCGACCTCGTCGTCGACTGCCGCTTCATCCCCAACCCGCACTGGGTGCCGGAGCTGCGCCCCTTCACCGGGCTCAACGAGGAGGTGTCGGGTTACGTCTTCAGCCAGCCCGGCGCCAAGGAGTTCCTCGACCGCTACACCGAGCTGCTCCAGCTCATCGCCACCGGCTACCGCCGCGAGGGCAAGCGCTACGTGACCATCGCGGTCGGGTGCACGGGCGGCAAGCACCGCAGCGTGGCCATGTCCGAGAAGCTCGCCGCCCGCCTCGCCTCCGAGGGAGTCGAGACCGTCGTAGTCCACCGGGACATGGGGCGCGAGTGACCGCACGGACCCCGCGGCTGAGCCGTCTGCGCCGCCTCACCCCGGGACGGGGCGAGGACGGCGTCGGCCGCTCCGGCCGCCGGCGCGGCGCCGCGCCCAAGGTCGTCGCGCTCGGCGGCGGCCAGGGACTGTCGGCCTCCCTCGCCGCCCTGCGCCGGATCACCGGTGACCTCACCGCCGTGGTCACCGTCGCCGACGACGGCGGCTCCAGCGGCCGGCTCCGGGAGGAGCTCGGCGTGCTGCCGCCCGGCGACCTGCGCAAGGCGCTGGCCGCGCTGTGCGGGGACGACGACTGGGGCCAGACCTGGGCCCGCGTCATCCAGCACCGCTTCCAGTCGGAGGGCGACCTGCACGGGCACGCGGTCGGCAACCTGCTGATCGTCGCCCTGTGGGAACAGCTCGGCGACCCCGTCCAGGCCCTCGACCTCGTGGGCCGGCTGCTCGGCGCGCAGGGCCGGGTACTGCCGATGTCGGCGGTGCCGCTGGAGCTCCAGGCCCTGGTCCGGGGCCACGATCCGGCCCGCCCCGAGGACGTGGACACCGTACGGGGGCAGGCCACCGTGGCCCTCACCCCGGGCGAGGTGCTCTCCGTACAGGTGGTGCCGAGCGACCCGCCGGCCGTGCCGGAAGCCGTAGCGGCGGTCCTGGACGCCGACTGGGTGGTGCTCGGTCCGGGGTCCTGGTTCTCCTCCGTCATTCCGCACCTGCTGGTGCCGGAACTGCTCGACGCGCTGGTCGAGACGAAGGCCCGACGGGTCCTCTCGCTGAACCTCGCGCCGCAGCCCGGAGAAACAGAGGGCTTCTCTCCGCAGCGTCATTTGGAGGTTTTGGCCCGACACGCCCCTAAACTCGCCCTGGACGTGGTGCTGGCCGACGAGGCCGCCGTGCCCGACCGCGAGTCCCTCGCCGATGCCGCGAAACGGTTCGGTGCCGCGGTCGAGCTGGCGCCCGTGGCCAGGCAGGACGGCTCCCCGAAGCACGACCCGGAGCTGCTGGCCGCCGCGTACGACCGTATTTTTCGGATGCATGGAAGGATCGGCCCATGGCGATGACGCCCGCGGTGAAGGATGAGATCTCCCGCCTGCCCGTCACCCGGACCTGCTGCAGGAAAGCGGAAGTCTCGGCGATTCTTCGGTTCGCGGGCGGGTTGCACCTGGTGAGCGGACGGATCGTCATCGAGGCGGAGCTGGACACCGGGATCGCCGCCCGGCGCCTGCGCAAGGACATCCTGGAGATCTTCGGCCACTCCTCGGACCTGGTGGTGATGGCTCCGGGCGGACTGCGCCGCGGCAGCCGCTACGTGGTCCGCGTCGTGGCCGGCGGTGACCAGCTGGCCCGCCAGACGGGCCTCGTGGACGGCCGCGGACGCCCGATCCGGGGTCTTCCCCCGCAGGTCGTCTCCGGGGCCACCTGTGACGCCGAGGCGGCCTGGCGCGGCGCCTTCCTGGCCCACGGCTCGCTCACCGAACCGGGCCGGTCCTCCTCCCTGGAGGTCACCTGCCCCGGCCCGGAGGCCGCCCTGGCCCTGGTGGGCGCCGCCCGCAGGCTCTCCATCGCCGCCAAGGCGCGCGAGGTACGGGGCGTCGACCGGGTCGTGGTCCGCGACGGCGACGCGATCGGCGCCTTGCTGACCCGGCTCGGCGCGCACGAGTCGGTGCTGGCCTGGGAGGAGCGGCGGATGCGGCGCGAGGTGCGCGCCACCGCCAACCGCCTCGCCAACTTCGACGACGCCAACCTGCGCCGCTCGGCGCGGGCCGCGGTGGCCGCCGGAGCCCGTGTGCAGCGCGCGCTGGAGATCCTCGGCGAGGAGGTCCCCGAGCACCTCGCCGCGGCCGGCCGGCTGCGCATGGAGCACAAGCAGGCCTCCCTGGAGGAGCTGGGCGCGCTCGCCGACCCGCCGCTGACCAAGGACGCGGTCGCCGGCCGGATCCGCCGCCTGCTGGCGATGGCCGACAAGCGGGCCCAGGACCTGGGCATCCCGGGTACCGAGTCGAACCTCGACCTCAGCGAGGAGATGGCCGACAACATGGTCGGCTGACCGGTCCGCGTACGCCGGTCCGCGTAAGCCGGTCCGCGTACGTACGAACGGGGCCCGCACGATCACTCGTGCGGGCCCCTTTGCGCCCCGGCCCGGCACGCCCCATTGACATGAGCATGGGCCGGTCTTGAGTCTGGCGTCCAACGCTTTCGTGGCTGACGACGCCCAGGGGGGCACATGAGGCACCGCGCGAGAACGATCCTCGCCGCAAGCGCACTCGTCTTCGGATCCACACTCGCCGCGCTACCCGCGGCGGCGCAGGCCCAGCCCGGCGCCGCATCCGGCGCCGACGAGGTACGGGTCTACGACGCCGACATCACCCGGGAACAGGTCCCGCTCGTCCTCGCCGCCGGCCAGGACGCCCACGAGCTCACCGAGCGCGCCCCGGAGACCGGGACCGCCCGCGTCGAGCTCTTCCTCACCGCCGCCCAGGCCAAGGAGCTCGGCGCCCAGGGGGTCAAGGTCGCCGAGCGCAAGATCCCGGCCCAGGGGCTGGCCCGGGCCAAGGCGGCCGGTGACGGCGTGTTCCGCCCGTACAGCGGCAAGGGCGGCCTCCAGGAGGAGATCCTGCGGACCGCCCAGGAGAACCCCGGGCTCACCAAGGTCGTCTCCATCGGCAAGACCGTCCAGGGCAAGGACATCCTCGCCCTCAAGGTCTCCAAGAACGCCAAGAAGACCAAGGACGGCGCCAAGCCGTCGGTCCTCTACATGTCCAACCAGCACGCCCGTGAGTGGATCACCCCCGAGATGACCCGGCGGCTGATGCACCACACGCTCGACAACTACGGCAAGGACCCGCGGATCACCGGGCTGGTGGACTCCAGCGAGCTGTGGTTCCTGCTCTCCGCCAACCCCGACGGCTACGACTACACGCACGCGCCCGACGGCCAGCGGCTGTGGCGCAAGAACCTGCGCGACAACAACGGCGACGGGAAGACCGCCGCCGGCGACGGGGTCGACCTCAACCGCAACTTCGCCTTCAAGTGGGGCTACGACAACGAGGGTTCCTCGCCGAACCAGGCCAGCGAGACCTACCGCGGGCCGAGCGCCTCCTCCGAGCCCGAGACCGTCGCCCTCGACGCCTTCGAGAAGCGCATCGGCTTCGAATACGCGGTCAACTACCATTCAGCGGCCGAGCTGATCCTCTACGGCGTGGGCTGGCAGGTGGCCACCCCCACCCCCGACGACGTCGCCTACAAGGCGCTCGCCGGCACCCCGGAGAACCCTGCGGTCCCGGGCTACTACCCGCAGGTCTCCTCCGAGCTGTACACCACCAACGGCGAGGCCGACGGCCACGCCTCCAACGTCAACGGCATCATGATGTTCACGCCGGAGATGACCACCTGCCAGACGGCCTCCGCGATCGACCCGAACGACCCGTGGAAGCCCGAGGACTGCGTCTCCGGCTTCAACTTCCCGGACGACGAGAAGCTCATCCAGGCGGAGTTCGCCAAGAACATCCCCTTCGCCCTCGCGGTCGGTGAGAGCGCCGCGCACCCGGACCGCCCGGCGTCCTCCGTGGGCCTGAGCGCCGCGGACTTCACCCTGGACCCCTTCACCACCTCCTACGCCGCCCGCGGCGAGGACCAGACGGTCTCCGTCACGGCCCGCAAGGCGCTGAAGGACAAGGAACTCAACTTCAAGATCAACGGTGGCCGCACCCACGACGAGGACCTCGAAGCCTGGGAGGGCGGCGACGTCTACGGCGGCGACGACAACAACTGGTTCGACGAGTACCGCGCCGAGGTCGACGGCGCGAAGCCCGGGGACAAGGTCGAGGTCTGGTTCACCGGACGCGACCGCTCCGGCAAGCAGGTCTCCAGCGAGCACTTCACGTACACGGTGGCCGAGCGGCCGCGCGCGGACGTCCTGGTGATCGCCGAAGAGGGGGCCAAGGCCCAGCACGCCCAGGCGTACGTCGACGCCCTGCGCGCCAACGGCAGGTCCGCGGCGGTCTGGGACGTCGCCGTCCAGGGCGCCCCGCACCACCTCGGGGTGCTCTCCCACTTCGGTACGGCCGTCCACTACACCGGCGCCAAGACCCCCGGCGGCGACACCCAGCTCGCGGTGCGCGACTACCTCAACGAGGGCGGCAAGCTGATCGAGGCCGGTGAGCTGGCGGGCGGCAACGCCCAGGTCGGCCGCGCCGTGACCAACGACTTCAGCCAGTACTGGCTCGGCGCGTACGGCCGTACGACGACCCCCGGCGCCACCGGCTTCACCGGCGCCGGCGCCCTGAACGGGGCCAAGGGCGGCCTCGGCGACGCCGCGGGCAACCCGCTGAACGCCCCCGGCGCCTACACCGTCACCTCCGACACCCTGGCGCCCGCGCAGTTCCCGCAGTTCAAGAGCGCCCAGGCGGGCCAGTTCACCGGGGTCGTCAACCCGTACGCCCCCTACGCCGGCACGCAGATGGCCTCCGCGCTGCACGCCGACAACGACTGGAAGCGCCTGGTCCGCACGATCGACCTGACCGGCGTCTCCGCGGCCGACAAGCCGCAGCTGAAGCTCGCGCTCAACTGGAACACCGAGGAGGGCTACGACCACGCCGTCCTGGAGGCCCGTACGGCCGGCGGCGACGACTGGACCACCCTGCCGGACGCGGGCGGCCTCAGCAGCTCGGTCGTTCCCGAGGAGTGCGCGGCCGGATTCTTCATGAACGGCCACCCGTTCCTGCGCCGCTACCTCACCCTGGACGGCGGCGGCTGCACCCCGCAGGGCACCAGCGGTGCGTGGAACAGCTTCACCGGATCCTCCGGCGGCTGGAAGCAGGTCGCCTTCGACCTGAGCGCCTACGCGGGCAAGAGCGTCGAGGTCTCGCTCTCCTCCATCACCGACCCGGGCTCGGGCGGCCGCGGAGTCTTCGCGGACGAGGCGCGCCTCTCGGTCGGGGGCGCGGACCAGACCGTCGAGGGCTTCGAGACCTCCCTCGGCGTCTGGACGGCCCAGGGCGCACCTGCCGGAAGTCCCGAAGTTCCCGGCGATTGGTCCAGGACGGGAGAGCTGTTCAAGTCCTACTCGGCGGTGACTACGCGTGACACGGTCCTCCTGGGCTTCGGCCTGGAGCACCTGCCGACCGCGACGGACCGAGCGCTACTCGTCGGTAAGTCGCTGCGTGCGCTGAACCGCTGATCAGAGGCCCTTCCGGCACTCACCCTGAGTGACGGGGACCAAGGTCCCCCGGGGCCCGTTCCAGCGTGTCTGGTACAGGACCCCGGGGCGTGTCAGGCCCCGACCGATGTCACCCAAAAGCTCACGGAGAGGTAGGGTCGTAAGCGGTCGGGGACATCCCATACAGCTCGCCGGCGCTCTTTACCGGCGCACCAACGAGGAGATCGGTTCGTGACGATCCGCGTAGGCATCAACGGTTTTGGCCGCATTGGCCGTAACTATTTCCGGGCGCTCCTGGAGCAGGGAGCGGACATCGAGATCGTCGGTGTCAACGACCTGACTGACAACGCGACCCTGGTGCATCTGCTCAAGTACGACACCATCCTGGGCCGCCTGAAGCAGGAAGTCAGCCACACCGACGACAGCATCACCGTCGGTGGCCAGACCTTCAAGACGTTCGCCGAGCGCGACCCCGCGAACCTCCCCTGGGGTGCGCTGGGCGCCGACATCGTCATCGAGTCGACCGGCATCTTCACCAAGAAGGCCGACGCCGCCAAGCACATCGCCGCCGGCGCGAAGAAGGTCCTCATCTCGGCTCCGGCCAAGGACGAGGACATCACGATCGTGATGGGCGTCAACCAGGACAAGTACGACGCGGCCAACCACCACGTCATCTCCAACGCCTCCTGCACCACCAACTGCGTGGCGCCGATGGCCAAGGTTCTCCTGGAGAACTTCGGCATCGTCAAGGGCATGATGACCACGGTCCACGCGTACACGAACGACCAGCGGATCCTGGACTTCCCGCACTCGGACCTGCGCCGCGCCCGCGCCGCCGCCGAGAACATCATTCCGACGACCACCGGTGCCGCCAAGGCCACCGCCCTGGTCATCCCGGAGCTGGCGGGCAAGCTCGACGGCATCGCGATGCGCGTCCCGGTTCCCACCGGTTCCGTCACCGACCTGGTGATCGAGCTGGAGCGCGAGGTGACCAAGGACGAGGTCAACAGCGCCTTCCAGAAGGCCGCCGAGGGCCAGCTGAAGGGCGTGCTGGACTACACCGAGGACGCGATCGTCTCTTCCGACATCGTGAACTGGCCGGCGTCCTGCACCTTCGACTCCTCCCTGACCATGGTCCAGGGCAAGAGCGTTAAGGTCGTCGGCTGGTACGACAACGAGTGGGGCTACTCCAACCGTCTCGTCGACCTCACCGTCTTCGTCGGCGGTCAGCTGTAAGCACGTAGGGCAAGGCACCACGGTGTGAGCACAGGGTCCGAGCAGCGCGACGAAGCGCCGCACGGGCCCTGTTGCTTGCCTCGTTCTCCCTTCCTCGCCCTTCGAGTGAAGGTCTCAAAGGAGTAGGAACACATGAAGACGATCGATGAACTGCTCGCCGAAGGCGTCAAGGGCAAGCGGGTCTTCGTCCGCGCGGACCTGAACGTCCCGCTGGCCGAGGGCGCCATCACCGACGACGGCCGCATCCGCGCCGTCCAGCCCACGATCGCGAAGCTCGCCGCCGCCGGCGCCCGCGTCATCGTGGCCTCGCACCTGGGGCGCCCCAAGGGGACCGGCGTGGAGCCGGCCTTCTCGCTCGCCCCGGCCGCCGCGCGCCTCGGTGAACTGCTCGGCGGCGACGTCGCGTTCGCCACCGACACCGTCGGCGCCTCCGCCAAGGAGACCGTCGCGGCCCTCGCCGACGGCCAGGTGGCCGTCATCGAGAACCTGCGCTTCAACGCCGGTGAGACCTCGAAGGACGACGCCGAGCGCGGCGCCTTCGCGGACCAGCTCGCGGAGCTCGCCGACGTCTACGTCGGCGACGGCTTCGGAGCCGTCCACCGCAAGCACGCCTCGGTCTTCGACCTCCCCGCGCGCCTCCCGCACGCGGCCGGCTACCTCATCGCCACCGAGGTCGGCGTCCTGAAGAAGCTGACCGCCGAGGTCGAGCGCCCGTACGTCGTGGTCCTCGGCGGCGCCAAGGTCTCCGACAAGCTGGCCGTCATCGACGAGCTGCTCGGCAAGGCCGACCGCATCCTCATCGGCGGCGGCATGGCCTACACCTTCCTCTACGCCAAGGGCTACGAGGTAGGCATCTCCCTGCTCCAGAAGGACCAGGTGGACGTCGTCAAGGAGTACATGAAGCGCGCCGAGGAGACCGGCGTCGAGCTGGTCCTCCCGGTCGACGTGCTGGTCTCCGCGGAGTTCCCGGACCTCAAGGGCAAGACCCCGGCCAACTTCGAGATCGTGGACGCGGACAAGATCCCCGCGACCAAGGAGGGCCTCGACATCGGCCCCAAGACGCGCGAGCTGTACGCGTCGAAGATCGCCGATGCCAAGACCGTCTTCTGGAACGGGCCGGTCGGCGTCTTCGAGCACCCCGACTACGCGGGCGGTACCACGGCCATCGCCCAGGGCCTGCTCGCCAGCAGCGCCTTCACCGTCGTCGGCGGTGGAGACAGCGCCGCCGCGGTCCGTATTCTCGGCTTCGACGAGAACGCATTCGGCCACATTTCCACCGGTGGCGGCGCCTCCCTCGAATACCTCGAGGGCAAGACGCTCCCCGGCCTCGCCGCCCTGGAGGGCTAAAACCCAATGAGTGCTGTTGTAAACGGCCGCACCCCGCTCATGGCGGGCAACTGGAAGATGAACCTCAACCACCTCGAGGCCA
This sequence comes from Streptomyces sp. NPDC030995, assembly GCF_055571215.1. Taxonomy (NCBI): domain Bacteria; kingdom Bacillati; phylum Actinomycetota; class Actinomycetes; order Kitasatosporales; family Streptomycetaceae; genus Streptomyces; species Streptomyces sp. NPDC030995. The sequence continues at coordinate 100,688 of NZ_JBVIFS010000011.1, read as the reverse complement.
TCGCCCACGTCCAGAAGCTCGCCTTCGCGCTCGCCGACAAGGACTACGACGCCGTCGAGGTCGCGGTCCTGCCGCCCTTCGTCGACCTGCGCTCCGTCCAGACCCTGGTCGACGGCGACAAGCTGAAGATCAAGTACGGCGCCCAGGACCTCTCCGCGCAGGACTCCGGTGCCTACACCGGTGAGATCTCCGGCTCGATGCTGGCCAAGCTGAAGTGCACGTACGTGGCCGTCGGCCACAGCGAGCGCCGCCAGTACCACGGCGAGACCGACGAGATCTGCAACGCCAAGGTCAAGGCCGCCTACCGGCACGGGATCACCCCGATCCTGTGCGTCGGCGAGGGCCTGGACGTCCGCAAGGCCGGCCAGCAGGTCCCGTACACGCTGAGCCAGCTCGACGGCGGTCTCAAGGACATCCCCGCCGAGCAGGTCGAGTCCATCGTGATCGCGTACGAGCCCGTGTGGGCCATCGGGACCGGCGAGGTCGCCACCCCCGAGGACGCCCAGGAGGTCTGCGGGGCGATCCGCGGCCGTCTCGCGGAGCTGTACTCGCAGGAGCTGGCCGACAAGGTCCGCATCCAGTACGGCGGCTCGGTGAAGTCCGGGAACATCGCGGCGATCATGGCCCAGCCCGACGTCGACGGCGCCCTGATCGGCGGCGCGGCGCTGGACACGGACGAGTTCGTCAAGATCGTCCGCTTCCGCGACCAGTGAGTATGCGGTAGGGCGGATCCGTCGTACCCTTGCGGGGGCCAGAGGCTGGACCACCAGCCGCTGGCCCCCGCGCACATCCAGCAAAGCCGGTTTGCCTGAGAAAGCCAGAAAGTAGGAATCAGCCGTGATTATGGGGTTCTCGATCGCCCTGATCGTCTTCAGCGCCCTGCTGATGCTGCTCGTGCTGATGCACAAGGGCAAGGGCGGCGGCCTTTCCGACATGTTCGGCGGCGGAATGCAGTCGTCGGTCGGCGGCTCCTCCGTCGCGGAGCGGAACCTGGACCGCATCACCGTCGTCGTCGGTCTGCTGTGGTTCGCGTGCATCCTCGCGCTCGGCCTGCTGATGAAGTCGAGCAGCTGACCGTTCTCGCCATTCCGGCAGTCCGGTCGGCACTGCCCGGCCTATCATGAGGGTCGGCGTTCATGGCGTGGAATCAGTAACTCCGCTCACTGGACGTGCGTTGGGCCTTACGTAGACTTGGGCGCTCCGCGGCGGAAATTCCACTCACACTCCGCGGCACCATCACGCAGGGAGTTACGACCGTGGCAAGTGGCAACGCGATCCGTGGTAGCCGGGTCGGAGCGGGGCCGATGGGTGAGGCAGAGCGCGGCGAGTCCGCGCCCCGCCTGCGCATCTCCTTCTGGTGCTCGAACGGGCACGAGACGCAGCCGAGCTTCGCCAGCGACGCACAGGTGCCGGACACCTGGGACTGCCCGCGCTGCGGGTTCCCGGCCGGCCAGGACCGGGACAACCCGCCCGCGCCGCCGCGCACCGAACCGTACAAGACGCACCTGGCGTACGTACGGGAACGGCGCTCCGACGCCGACGGCGAGGCGATCCTCGCCGAGGCGCTCGCCAAGCTCCGCGGCGAGATCTGACACCGCCCGACGTGTGTGACGTGAGGCCCGGCCCCGCAGGAACCTTCTCCTGCGGGGCCGGGCCTCTTTGTGTGCGTTGCGCCGCTTCTGATCCCTTAAGTTGGAGAACGGCGGGGCACGACAGGACGGAAGAAGTGGGTTGATGTCCGAGATGAATGCGGAGATCCGTACGAAGCTCAACCGGACGCCGGAGTGGCTGGCACTCGGCAAGCACCGGGAGGAGTTCGGACGGACGCATCTGCGAGAGCTGTTCGAGGAGAATCCGGGCCGCGGCACCGGCTACACCCTGCAGGTCCTGGACCTGCACATCGACTACTCGAAGCACCTCGTGACCGACGAGACGCTGACGCTGCTGCGCGAACTGGCGGCGGCCACGGGCGTGGCCGAGCTGCGCGAGGCCATGTTCCGCGGCGAGAAGATCAACACGACCGAGGACCGGGCGGTCCTGCACACCGCCCTGCGCGCGCCGAAGACCGCGGTCGTCGAGGTGGACGGCGAGGACGTCGTCCCCGGCGTGCACGCCGTCCTCGACAAGATGGCGGCCTTCTCCGACCAGATCCGGTCGGGGCAGTGGACCGGCTCCACCGGCAAGCGCATCCGGAACGTCGTCAACATCGGCATCGGCGGCTCCGACCTGGGCCCGGCAATGGCGTACGAGGCCCTGCGCGCCTTCACCGACCGCGGCCTGACCCTGCGGTTCGTGTCCAACGTGGACGGCGCGGACCTGCACGAGGCCGTGCGGGACCTGGACCCCGCCGAGACGCTGTTCATCATCGCCTCCAAGACCTTCACCACCATCGAGACCATCACCAACGCCACTTCGGCGCGCGCCTGGCTGCTCGCCGGGCTCGGCGGTGACCAGGCTGCCGTGGCACGGCACTTCGTGGCGCTGTCGACCAACGCCGAGAAGGTCACCGAGTTCGGCATCGATCCGGCCAACATGTTCGAGTTCTGGGACTGGGTCGGCGGACGCTACTCCTTCGACTCGGCCATCGGGCTCTCGCTGATGATCGCGATCGGCCCGGCCGCCTTCCGGGAACTGCTCGACGGCTTCCACGCCATGGACGAGCACTTCCGCACGGCGCCGGCGGAGGAGAACGCGCCGCTGCTGCTCGGCCTGTTGGGGATCTGGTACGGCGCCTTCTTCGACGCGCAGGCGCACGCGGTGCTCCCGTACAGCCACTACCTCTCGCGCTTCACCGCCTACTTGCAGCAGCTGGACATGGAGTCCAACGGCAAGTCCGTGGACCGGGACGGCAATCCGGTGGAGTGGCAGACGGGCCCGGTGGTCTGGGGTACGCCCGGCACCAACGGGCAGCACGCCTACTACCAGCTGATCCACCAGGGGACGAAGCTGATCCCCGCGGACTTCATCGGCTTCGCCCGGCCGGTCGCGGACCTGGCGGCGGCGCCGGCCGCCCAGCACGACCTGCTGATGGCGAACTTCTTCGCGCAGACCCAGGCGCTGGCCTTCGGCAAGACGCCGCAGGAGGTACGGGCGGAGGGCGTCCCGGAGCCGCTGGTCCCGCACAAGACCTTCAAGGGAAACCACCCCACGACCACCATCCTGGCGGGCGAGCTCACCCCGTCGGTGCTGGGCCAGCTCATCGCGCTCTACGAGCACAAGGTGTTCGTCCAGGGCGCGGTGTGGAACATCGACTCCTTCGACCAGTGGGGCGTGGAGCTCGGCAAGGTCCTCGCCAAGCGGGTCGAGCCTGCGCTGACGGAGGGCGCGGACGTGCCGGGGCTGGACGCCTCGACGAAGGCGCTCGTGGCCACTTACCGGCGACTGCGCGGCCGGAGCTGAGTCAAGGGGTCACGGAAAACGAAGGGCCCGCTCTCCTCGGGAGAGCGGGCCCTTCGCGTTGCCGGGGTCAGGAGGAGGCCGGGGGATACATCCCGGTGGGGAGTTTGGCCGCCGCCGCCCGGTCCAGGAGCCACAGGGTGCGGGAGCGGCCGTAGGCCTCCGCGGCCGGGGCCTGGACGCCGCCCGCGCCGCCGAGGGCGATGGACACGGCGCCGGCCTTGTCCTCGCCCGCGGCCAGCAGCCAGACCTCACGGGCCGCCCGGATGGCCGGGAGGGTCAGGGAGATCCGGGTGGGCGGGGGCTTCGGGGCGCCGTGGACACCGACCACCGTGCGCTCGGTCTCGCGGGCCGCCGGGTGCTCCGGGAAGAGGGAGGCCACGTGCGTGTCCGGGCCCACGCCCAGCATCAGCACGTCGAAGCGGGGGACCGGACCGTGGTCCTCCGGGCCGGCCGCCTTCGCCAGCTCGGCCGCGTAGGCGGCTGCCGCCGCGTCCACGTCGGCCCCGTACGGGCCGTCCGAGGCCGGCATGACGTGCACGCGTGCGGGGTCGACCGGGACGGAGTCCAGGAGGGCCTCGCGGGCCTGGGTGTGGTTGCGCTCGGGGTCGTCGGCGGGGACGTAGCGCTCGTCGCCCCACCACAGGTCCAGGCGGTGCCAGTCGATCGCGTCCCGCGCGGGGGCGGCTGCCAGTGCTGCGAGCAGGCCGTTGCCGTTGCGTCCGCCGGTGAGGACCACGGACGCGGAGCCGCGGGCCGTCTGTGCGTCCACGATCTTCGTGATGAGCCGGGCCGCGGCGGCCTGGGCCATCAGTTCCTTGTCCCGGTGGACGACGACTTGGGGAGTCGTCATACCCATGTGCTGCCGCCTTCTTTGGTAGTGCGGGTGGGCGCGGTGCGGGTACCGCTGCGCGGAGCTGCTCCCCGCCCCGCCCTTTCTCCGTATCCCGGGGCTCCGCCCCGGACCCCGGTCCTCAAACGCCGGACGGGCTGAAAGATCAGCCTCGCCGGCGTTTGAGGCGCGGGGTCCGGGGCGGAGCCCCGGTTTCGGGAAGGGGCGGGGTGGGGGAAAGCCCCGCAGGGACCAGCTACTTGGCCGCGGCCTTCTTCGCCGGCTTGGCCGCCGGCTTCGGGGCCTCGGCCTCGGCCTTGGTTTCGGCCTTGGGCTTGGCCGGGGCCTCGGCCTTGGCGGGCGCTGCTGCCGCCGCCGACGACTCCAGCTTCGCCACGCCGAACTTCAGCGAGGCCTCGTACGTGTTGTCCGGGTCCAGGCGGCGGAGTTCCTCCGCCAGGAGCTCGGCCGTGTCGCGGCGCTTCAGCGCCACCGCACGGTCGGGCTGCCCCGGCATGCACAGCGTGGCCAGCGACCCGTCCGCCCGGTCCAGGACGATCTCGCCGTCCTTGGTCGTCAGGCGTACGGACGTCAGGCCCGGGCCCGAGGACAGCGTGCGCGTGACGGGGACCTGGAGCCGGTCCGCCAGCCACATGGCCAGCAGCTCGCAGCTCGGGTTCTCGTCCTCGCCCTCGACGGTCGCCGAGACGACCGACAGGGACTGCTGGTCCAGCGCGGCCGCCAGCATGGAGCGCCACGGGGTGATCCGGGTCCAGGACAGGTCCGTGTCCCCGGGGGCGTACGCCGTCGCCCGGGCGGCGAGGGTCCCGACCGGGTCCTCGCAGGCGTACGTGTCCGTGATCCGGCGCTGGCCCAGCGTCCCCAGCGGGTCGCCCGCCAGGTCCGTGGGAGCACCGTCCGGCCACCAGACGACCACCGGGGCGTCCGGCAGGAGAAGGGGGAGAACCACCGACTGGGCGTGGTCGACCAGTTCGCCGTGAAGGCGGAGCACGACCGTCTCACCGCTGCCGGAGTCCGCCCCGACGCGGACTTCCGCGTCGAGACGGGCGTTCTGGCGACTGCGCGGCGAGCGGCTGACCCGCTTGATGACGACGACGATCCGCGAGGGGTGTTCGTGGGACGCGTCGTTCGCCGACTTGAGCGCGTCGTACGCGTTCTCTTCGTCGGTCACGATCACCAGCGTGAGGACCATGCCGATGGCCGGCGTGCCGATGTCCCGGCGTGCCTGCACCATCGCTGCGTTGATCTTGCTGGAGTTGGTCTCCGTGAGGTCGATCTTCATGGCCGGCGCCAGCTCCGTCCGTCTCGTGCGAGCATCTCGTCCGCCTCGACCGGCCCCCAGGTGCCCGCCGGATACTGCGCGGGCTTGCCGTGCTTGTCCCAGTACTCCTCGATCGGGTCGAGGATGTTCCAGGACAGTTCGACTTCCTGGTGACGAGGGAAGAGGTTCGCGTCGCCGAGGAGCACGTCGAGGATGAGCCGCTCGTACGCCTCGGGGCTCGACTCCGTGAAGGACTCGCCGTAGGCGAAGTCCATCGTGACGTCCCGGACCTCCATGGAGGTGCCCGGAACCTTGGAGCCGAAGCGGACCGTCACGCCCTCGTCCGGCTGGACCCGGATGACCAGGGCGTTCTGCCCCAGCTCCTCGGTCGCGCCCGACTCGAACGGCAGGTACGGGGCCCGCTTGAAGACCACCGCGATCTCCGTCACCCGGCGGCCCAGGCGCTTGCCCGTCCGCAGGTAGAAGGGGACGCCCGCCCAGCGGCGGTTGTTGATCTCCAGGCGGATGGCCGCGTAGGTGTCGGTCTTCGACTTGGGGTCGATGCCGTCCTCTTCGAGGTACCCGACGACCTTCTCGCCGCCCTGCCACGCGGCCGCGTACTGGCCGCGCACGGTGTGCTTGCCCAGGTCCTCCGGCAGCTGCACCGCCGTCAGGACCTTCAGCTTCTCGGCCACCAGCGCCTTGGGGTGGAAGGAGCCGGGCTCCTCCATCGCCGTCAGCGCGAGCAGCTGGAGCAGGTGGTTCTGGATGACGTCACGGGCCGCGCCGATGCCGTCGTAGTAGCCGGCCCGGCCGCCGATGCCGATGTCCTCGGCCATGGTGATCTGCACGTGGTCGACGTACGACCGGTTCCAGATCGGCTCGAACATCGTGTTGGCGAAGCGGAGCGCCAGGATGTTCTGGACGGTCTCCTTGCCGAGGTAGTGGTCGATCCGGAAGACCTCGTCACGCGGGAAGACCTCGTGGACGACCTTGTTGAGCTCCTCGGCGCTCTTCAGGTCGTGGCCGAAGGGCTTCTCGATGACGGCGCGCCGCCAGGAGCCCTCCTTCTGGGCCAGACCGTGGTCCTTGAGCTGCTGGACCACCTTGGGGAAGAACTTCGGCGGGACCGACAGGTAGAAGGCGAAGTTGCCGCCTGTGCCCTGTGCCTTGTCGAGCTCGTCGATCGTCGCCTTCAGGGTCTCGAAGGCGGCGTCGTCGTCGAAGTTGCCCTGCACGAACCGGCAGCCCTGCACCAGCTGCTGCCAGACCTCCTCGCGGAACGGCGTGCGCGAGTGCTCCTTGACGGCCTCGTACACCTCCTGGGCGAAGTCCTCGTGCTCCCACTCCCGGCGGGCGAAGCCGATCAGCGAGAAGCCCGGCGGGAGCAGGCCGCGGTTGGCCAGGTCGTAGACGGCAGGCATCAGCTTCTTGCGCGACAGGTCACCCGTAACGCCGAAAATGACCAGGCCGGACGGCCCCGCGATGCGCGGGAGCCGCCGGTCCTGTGCGTCACGAAGCGGGTTCGCTCCGTTTACAGACAAGGTGTTCAGGCCTCCGTGGGGGCGAGGCGCTCAAGCTCCGCCTCGGTCGACTTCAGAAGGTCGTTCCAGGACGCCTCGAACTTCTCGACGCCCTCGTCCTCGAGCAGCTGAACCACATCGTCGTACGAGATGCCCAGCTTCGCGACCGCGTCGAGCTCGGCGCGAGCCTGCTCGTAGGTGCCGCGCACGGTGTCACCCGTGATCTGCCCGTGGTCGGCGGTGGCCTCCAGGGTGGCCTCCGGCATGGTGTTCACCGTGTTCGGGGCGACCAGGTCGTCCACGTACAGGGTGTCCTTGTACGCCGGGTCCTTGACGCCCGTCGAGGCCCACAGCGCGCGCTGCTTGTTCGCGCCGACGCGCTCCAGGGCGGCCCAGCGGTCCGAGGAGAAGACCTCCTCGTACGCCTCGTAGGCCAGACGGGCGTTGGCGAGCGCCGCCTTGCCCTTGAGGGCCTTGGCCTCGTCGGTGCCGATCGCGTCCAGGCGCTTGTCGATCTCGCTGTCCACGCGGGACACGAAGAAGGAGGCGACCGAGTGGATCAGGGAGAGGTCCAGGCCGGCGGCCTTGGCCTTCTCCAGACCCGACAGGTACGCGTCCATGACCTCGCGGTAGCGCTCCAGCGAGAAGATCAGCGTGACGTTGACGCTGATGCCCTTGCCGATGACCTCGGTGATCGCCGGCAGGCCGGCCTTGGTCGCCGGGATCTTGATGAGCGTGTTCGGGCGGTCCACCAGCCAGGCGAGCTGCTTGGCCTCGGCGATGGTCGCCGCGGTCTGGTGCGCCAGGCGCGGGTCGACCTCGATCGACACGCGGCCGTCCTGGCCGTCGGTGCGGTCGTAGACCGGGCGCAGGATGTCGGCGGCGTCGCGGACGTCCGCCGTCGTGATCATGCGCAGGGCCTCGTCCACGGTGACCTTGCGGGTCGCGAGGTCGGTGAGCTGCTGCTCGTACCCCTCGCCGCCGCTGATCGCCTTCTGGAAGATCGCCGGGTTGGTGGTGACACCGACCACGTGCGACTGGTCGATGAGCTCGGCCAGGTTTCCGGACGTGATGCGCTTGCGGGACAGGTCGTCCAGCCAGATCGCCACGCCCTCGTCGGAGAGGCGCTTGAGTGCGTCTGTCATGGGAATTGCATCTCCTACTGGTCTTGTACCGGTGTCAGCGCGCGGTGGCGGCGAGGCCACGGGTTTCATCGAGAGAAGCCTTGGCCGCCGCGGTCACGGCCTCGGCGGTGAAGCCGAACTCGCGGAACAGCACCTTCGCGTCGGCCGAGGCACCGAAGTGCTCCAGCGACACGATCCGGCCGGCGTCGCCGACGTAGCGGTGCCAGGTCAGGCCGATGCCGGCCTCGACCGCGACGCGGGCCTTCACCGAGGAGGGCAGGACGCTGTCCTTGTACTCCTGGTCCTGCTCCTCGAACCACTCGACGGACGGCATGGAGACGACCCGGGTGGGGACGCCCTCGGCCTGCAGCTGCTCGCGGGCCTCGACGGCCAGGTGCACCTCGGAGCCGGTGCCGATGAGGACGACCTGGGCGGGTCCGCCCTCGGCCTCGAACATCACGTAACCGCCCTTGGCGGCGTTCTCGTTGCGCTCGTACGTCGGCACGCCCTGGCGGGTGAGCGCCAGACCGTGCGGGGCGCCCTTGCCGAACACCTTGGTGTGACGGCGCAGGATCTCGCGCCAGGCGATGGCGGTCTCGTTCGCGTCGGCCGGGCGGACCAGGTTCAGGCCCGGGATGGCGCGCAGCGAGGCGATGTGCTCGACCGGCTGGTGGGTCGGGCCGTCCTCGCCCAGACCGATGGAGTCGTGCGTCCACACGTACGTCACCGGCAGGTGCATCAGCGCGGACAGGCGGACGGCGTTGCGCATGTAGTCGGAGAACACCAGGAAGGTGCCGCCGTAGATGCGGGTGTGGCCGTGCAGGGCGATGCCGTTCATGGCCGCGGCCATGGCGTGCTCGCGGATGCCGAAGTGGATGGTGCGGCCGTACGGGTCGGCCTCCGGCAGCGGGTTGCCCACCGGCAGGAACGAGGAGTTCTTGTCGATGGTGGTGTTGTTGGAGCCGGCCAGGTCGGCCGAGCCGCCCCACAGCTCCGGGATGACCGCGCCGAGCGCCTCGAGCACCTTGCCGGAGGCGGCGCGGGTGGCGACGCCCTTGCCGGCCTCGAAGACGGGGAGCTCGTCCTCCCAGCCCGCGGGAAGCTCGTTGGCGTTGATGCGGTCGAACGCGGCGGCGCGCTCCGGGTTGGCGGTGCGCCAGGCGGAGAACTCCTTCTCCCAGGCGGCCTTGGCCTCGCGGCCGCGGTCCCCGAGGGCGCGGGTGTGCGCGATGACCTCGTCGGAGACCTCGAAGGTCTGCTCCGGGTCGAAGCCGAGGACGCGCTTGGTGTCGGCGACCTCGTCGTTGCCGAGCGCGGAGCCGTGCGAGGCCTCGGTGCCCTGGGCGTGCGGGGCGGGCCAGGCGATGATCGAGCGGGCCGCGATGAAGGAGGGGCGCTCCGTCTCGGCCTTGGCGGCCTGGAGGGCGGCGAACAGCGCCTTCGGGTCGAGGTCGCCGTTCTCCTGCTGCTCGACGCGCTGGACGTGCCAGCCGTACGCCTCGTAGCGCTTCATGGTGTCCTCGGAGACGGCCGTCTCCGTGTCACCCTCGATGGAGATGTGGTTGTCGTCCCACAGCAGGACCAGGTTGCCGAGCTTCTGGTGGCCGGCCAGCGCGGACGCCTCGTGGGAGATGCCCTCCTGGAGGCAGCCGTCGCCCGCGATCGCGTAGACCATGTGGTCGAACGGGGAGGTGCCCGGGGTGGCCTCCGGGTCGAACAGACCGCGCTCGTAGCGGGCGGCCATGGCCATGCCCACCGCGTTGGCCACGCCCTGGCCGAGCGGGCCGGTGGTGGTCTCCACGCCGGCCGTGTGGCCGTACTCGGGGTGACCGGGGGTCTTGGAGCCCCAGGTGCGGAACGACTTCAGGTCGTCCAGTTCGAGCCCGAACCCGCCGAGGTACAGCTGGGTGTAAAGGGTCAGGGACGAGTGCCCCGCGGAGAGCACGAACCGGTCGCGGCCCACCCACTCGGGGTCCGCCGGGTCGTGCCGCATCACCTTCTGGAAGAGGGTGTACGCGGCGGGGGCCAGGCTCATGGCCGTACCGGGGTGGCCGTTTCCGACCTTCTGGACCGCGTCAGCGGCCAGGATGCGGGCGGTGTCGACGGCCCGCTGGTCCAGTTCGGTCCAGTCGAGCGCTGTGGTCGTCGGCTTGGTGCTCACCGTGGGTCAGGGCTCCTCTCCACATGTATGAATCCCGGTGACGAACGGTGCACCGGCGCGATTCCGAGCCTACCCCCGCAACGGCGTGCAGCTATTCGAGTGCAGGCAGTCCGTCACCGCGCCGCCGACCCGCGTTCACCTCCTCACGGGGGCCCGGACCGGGGCGTCCCCCGTATGTATGCACGGTCCGATCGGCCCAACACGAAGCGACCCCCGCGCGGGGCGACGTAAGTGCAACGTCTACAGTGGCGTGGTACGCGCAAGCCTTAACCGGGCCTTCATGTTCTGGGTGGTCCGAGTCGGAGCTTGCTGGATTCTCTCTCAGGGGTGTGCGTGACGGCCGTCGAATCCCGTCCAGCGGCGGTGCTCGGGACGAGCCCCGGTCACCGGCCGTTCGGGACCCGCGTCATGGCTTTCGTGGCATTGACCAAGCCGCGGATCATCGAACTTCTGCTGATCACCACAGTGCCGGTGATGTTCCTGGCCGAGCAGGGCGTGCCGTCCCTGTGGCTGGTCCTCGCGACCTGCTTCGGCGGCTACTTGTCCGCGGGCGGGGCCAACGCGCTGAACATGTACATCGACCGTGACATCGACGCGCTGATGGACCGAACCTCGCAGCGGCCCCTGGTCACCGGCATGGTCAGCCCCCGCGAGTGCCTGGTCTTCGGCATCACGCTCGCCGTGGTCTCCACCCTGTTCTTCGGTCTGCTGGTCAACTGGCTGTCGGCGGCCCTCGCCCTCGGCGCGCTCCTCTTCTACGTCGTGGTCTACACGATGCTGCTGAAGCGGCGCACCGCGCAGAACATCGTCTGGGGCGGCATCGCGGGCTGCATGCCGGTGCTCATCGGCTGGTCCGCGGTCAAGAACGAGGTCTCCTGGGCCGCGGTCATCCTCTTCCTCGTCATCTTCTTCTGGACGCCGCCGCACTACTGGCCGCTGTCGATGAAGGTGAAGGACGACTACGCGCGCGTCGGCGTGCCGATGCTCCCCGTCGTGGCCGGCAACAAGGTCGTGGCGCGTCAGATCGTCCTCTACAGCTGGGTGATGGTGGCGGTCTCGCTGCTCCTCACCCCGCTGGGGTACACCGGCTGGTTCTACACCGCGGTCGCGCTGGTCGCGGGTGGCTGGTGGCTGTGGGAGGCGCACGCGCTGCACACACGGGCCAAGGCCGGCATGACGGGCGCGAAGCTCAAGGAGATGCGACTGTTCCACTGGTCCATCACCTACGTGTCGCTGCTCTTCGTGGCCGTGGCCGTGGATCCCTTCCTCCGCTGATTACTCACCGGTAGCATGCCCTCCATGGCAGACACCGCAGAGACCGCAGACGCAGCGAACGCCGCAGGCGCCTCGGACAAGAAGCAGGACCGTACGGCGGCGAAGCTGGCCAAGCAGATCGGCGCGTTCGCCAAGCAGCACGGCGGCGCCGAGGGCCAGCTCGCCCACATGGGCCAGGCCGGCACCCGGATCGTGCTCGTCGGCACGGACGGCGGCTGGGGCGACCTGGTGGCCCCCACCTTCGCCGTGGCGCAGCTGGCCGCCGAGAAGGCCGGGCTGACCCTCCACGAGGAGTTCGACGGGGAGTTCGCCGCGCGTGTGAAGACGGGCCCGTACGAGTGGACGCGGATGGCCGGCATCCAGCTCGGCGGACCCGCGAACCCGGCCGCCTGATCCTCCAGGTGCGCTCTCGGTCAACAGCCCGAGCAACACCTCACGCACCGCTCACCCGTTAGGACGTGTGGAAGCCCCTTCCTCACGTCCGCAACGGGATGCCCGGATGATCGAAACGCCGCCCCTGGTGGACCAGTCCTGCCACGGATTCCTCCGTACGGAGCTGGGCCTGGGCACCTTCGAGGCCCAGCTGATCCGCTCGGCCGGCCCGCCCGCCGCGGGCACCACCTTCTTCGACACCCAGCCGGGCTTCGCGGTGCGCCGCTGGTGCCCGCCGCTGCTGGGGCTGGAGCCGCACGCCACCCCCGCCCGCTATCTGGCCCGGCGGCGCGAGCTGGGCGCGGCGGAGTCCGCGCGACGGCTGCTGAGGGGCTCCGGGGTCGCCGCCTACCTGGTCGACACCGGGGTGGCCGGGGACCTCACCGGCCCCAAGGAGCTGGCGCTCGCCGGGGACGCCGAGGCCTTCGAGACCGCCCGGCTGGAATTGCTGGCCGAGCAGGTCGCCGACACCTCCGGGACGGTGGCCGCCTTCCTCGCCAATCTCGCCGAGGCCGTCCACCACGCCGCCACCGGGGCGGCCGCCTTCACCTGCGCCGTGGCCTTCGACGGCGCCGCCGCGGCCCTGGAGCCCGGGCCGCCCGGTCCCGGTGAGGTGCGCGGGGCGGCCGGGCGGTGGCTGGCCCGGCGGCCCAGGGGCGGTGCCGTACGGGACCCCGTGATCCTGCGGCACCTGCTGTGGAGCGCGGTGGCGTCCGGGCTGCCGCTCCAGCTGCACACGGGCGCGGCGGATCCGGCGCCGCTGACGGAGTTCGTACGGGCCACCGCGGGCCATGGCGCGCGGCTGGTGCTGCTCGGCGGATACCCGTACCACCGGCACACGGCGCAGCTCGCGGCGGCCTTCCCGCACGTCCACGCCGACGCCGGCGCGGCCCTCGGGCAGACCGGGGCGCGGGCCGCGGCGGTCCTGGCCGAGCTGCTGGAGCTCGCGCCGTTCGGGAAGCTGCTGTTCTCCAGCGGCGGGCGGCAGCTGCCCGAACTGCACGCGGTGGGCGCCCTGGTGTTCCGCGAGGCGCTGGGCCGGGTGCTGGGCGGCTGGGTCGGCGAGGGTTCCTGGTCCTGGCGGGACGCGGAACGGGTCGCCGCGATGGTCGCGGCGGGCAATGCCCGCCGCGTCTACCGGCTCGACGCCCCCTGAGGGGTGTCCGCAGGGCTCAGACGGTGGAGAGCTGCGGGTCGCCCTGGGCCGGGATCTCCGCCTGCTCGGCCGGCCGCTCGCGCAGGCTCAGCGCGATCCGGAGCACGGCGATCCATACCAGGCACGAGCCCAGCATGTGGGCGGCGACGAGGACCTCGGGCACCTGGGTGAAGAACTGCACGTAGCCGATGCCGCCCTGGGCGAGCAGCACGATCAGCAGGTCGCGGGCGCGGGCCCGGGTGTCGGTGGGGGCGTCGACCACGCGCAGCACCAGCCACATCGCGACGGCCAGCGCGCACACCAGCCAGGCGGAGACGGCGTGCACATGGGCGGTGGTCGTCCAGTCGAACGGCATCCGCTCGATCTCGCTGCTGTCGCCGGCGTGCGGTCCGGAACCGGTGACCACCGTGCCCGCCGCGATCAGCACGAGCGTGGTGGCGATCAGTGCCCACGACAGCTTGCGGACCGGGCCCGGCACGCGGGGGCGGGGCGCGGTGTCGCCCTCGCCGATGCGCTGCCAGGTGACCGTCGTCACCGCGATCAGCGCGGTGGCGAGCAGGAAGTGCCCCGCCACGCTGTACGGGTTGAGGCCCGTCTTGACGGTGATGCCGCCGAGCACGGCGTTGGCCATCACGATGACGAACTGGACCCAGCCGAGCTTCGTCAGCTCGTGGCGCCAGGGCTTGGCCGAGCGCGCCGCGAGGATGAACCAGCCGACGGCCGCGCTGAGCACGTAGGTCAGCATCCGGTTGCCGAACTCGATGGCGCCGTGGAAGCCCTGTGCCTGCGTCGCGATCAGGCTCTCGTCGGTGCACTTGGGCCAGGTGTCGCAGCCGAGACCGGATCCGGTCAGCCGCACCGCGCCGCCGGTGACGACGATGGCCACGCTCATGACGAGCGCGGCGAGCGCGGCCCGCCGGACGATCCGGGGTGACGGAGTCCAGCGGCTGGCGATGTATGCGAGGGGGTTCAACACGGCTCCTATCGTAGGCGGAGCCTTGTGCAAAGTTTCACGAGGGGGTCCCCCCTCGGGGTGTCTTGCCCGGGCCCGCGAAGATCGCCCGGACAGGCCCTACGTGTCCGGGCCGCTGACGAAGCGGAACCTCGCCCCGGCGGGATCGCCCTCCTCGTGCCACCACAGGCGGATCCGCCAAGGGGCGCCGTCGCCCGGGTGGTCCGCCGAGCCCGTGAACCCCCGTAGCACTTCGCCCGCTACGTCCTCGGCCGTCCGGTTCCTCACTTCTGTTCCGCTGTGCCAGGGATGGTCCAGTACGTTCCACAGTCCGTCAGGACCGCGCACCTCTACGCGCCACACCGCGAGCCAGGGCGTGACCTCCAGCATCGTGCGCACCTGCTCGGCGCCGAGATGCAGCCGGGCGGCGATCTCGGGCTCCGCCACCCCCTGGATACGGGCGGCCACCACGGCCTGGGGCAGCAGCCGTTCGGGCAGCAGCCCCTGCGAGCGCAGGCTGATCAGGGAGTCGAAGGCCAGGAAGCGCAGGCGCAGTTCCAGCTGGCGGCCGATGTGGTCCAGGGCCTCCTCGGCCTCCTGGGACTTCTCCGCGGCGGGGTCCGCGAGCAGCAGCTGCCGGAAGTCGGACTCCGCGTCCACGGCCCAGGCCACCGCGTCCTCGGCGAACCCCAGCTCGGCGAGGCGGTCCCCGAGGAACACCTTGGCCTGGGCGAGGCCCCGCCGGTTGACCGGATCGCGCTGGTCGAGACCCGCCCACACCTCGACCGCGGTGCGGGTCAGATCACGGGCGCGCTCGCCGGCCGCCCGCTCCATGATGCTCGGGCCCTCGCTGGCGGCGGGCCCCAGCGGGTGCTTCGGCAGCCGGGCCCCGTCGCTCAGCGGCCAGGCCAGCCACACCCCGTGGTTGATCAGCCCGCGGGCGTACCAGCGGGCGAACTCGGGGGAGTGCCGGGCCGCGCGCTCGGAGCTGCGCAGCCCCTCCTCGATGGTGGCGAGGGCGCTCGCGCGGTCTCCCGCGGCGAACCGGACAGCGGCCCGGTCGGCGAGGCGCAGCCCGAGCAGCGCGGTGCACTGGGGATCGTCCGTGAAGGTGCGCAGGGCGCCGATCAGCTCGTCGAGGAGCCGCTCGCGCTCCGCCGGTTCCGCGTGCGCCGCCCCCGACCGCACCCTTGCCCACTGCTCGTCCAGCCGAAGTACGGCCTCCCGCTGCACCATGTCCGCCCCCCGGCTTCATGTGTGGAGGCGCCCATCCTCCCGGCAATGAAGCCGCGAGGGGAAGGGTTTCATTCCCAGCGGAAGAGCCGCCCGGCGGCGCCCAGACCGAGTACGGCCCAGCCGGCGAGCACGGCCGCGTCGCCCCACGGCAGCGCGGCCCCGTGCTGGAGCACCTCCCGCAGACCGTCGGACAGGGCCGAGATGGGCAGCAGCCCCAGTACGGACTGCACCGCGTCCGGGAACTTGTCCAGCGGCACGATCACCCCGCCGCCGACCAGCAGCAGCAGGAACACCAGGTTCGCGGCGGCCAGGGTCACCTCGGCCTTGAGCGTGCCGGCCATCAGCAGCCCCAGCCCGGAGAAGGCGGCGGTGCCGAGCAGGATCAGCGCGGCGACCGACAGCGGGTTCCCGTGCGGCGACCAGCCCAGCGCGAAGGCGATCACCGTCAGCAGGGCGATCTGGAGCACCTCGGTGACCAGCACCGACAGGGTCTTGGCCGCCATCAGCGCCCAGCGCGGCAGCGGGGAGGCCCCGAGCCGCTTGAGGACCCCGTAGCGGCGGTCGAAGCCGGTGGCGATGGCCTGGCCGGTGAAGGCGGTGGACATCACGGCGAGGGCCAGGATGCCGGGCGCGAGGAAGTCCACGGACTTCTCGGTCCCCTCCTGGATGGGCACCGTGACGATGTCGACCGCGGAGAAGAGGGTCAGCAGCAGCGCCGGGATGATCACGGTCAGCAGCAGCTGCTCCCCGTTGCGCAGCAGCATCCGGGTCTCCAGTGCCGTCTGCGCGAGGATCATGCGCGATACCGGGGCCGCTCCCGGGTTGGGCGTGAACGTACCGGCGCTCATGCGCGCAGCTCCTTGCCCGTGAGCTCCAAGCTGTGCCTTCCCGGGGGACGACCCCCGGACCCCCGGCGAGGGTCTGTGGTGATCGGCGTCATGAACGCAGCTCCTTGCCCGTGAGCTCCAGAAAAACGTCTTCGAGGGTGTGCCGCTCCACCGAGAGGCTGTCCGGCATCACGCCGTGCTGCGCGCACCAGGAGGCGACGGTGGCCAGCAGCTGCGGGTGGACGTCGCCGGTGACCCGGTAGACGCCCGGGGTGAGCTCGGCGGCCTGGGTGCCGTCGGGCAGCGCCTTCAGCAGCGAGGCGAGGTCGAGGGAGGGGCGGCCGGTGAAGCGCAGGGTGTTCTCGGCGCCGCCGCGGCACAGCTGCTCGGGGCTGCCGTGGGCGATGACCCGGCCCGCGTCCACGATGGCGACCTCGTCCGCGAGCTGCTCGGCCTCGTCCATGTGGTGGGTGGTGAGGACGGCGGTGACCCCGTCGGCGCGCAGTTCCCGTACGAGGTCCCAGGTCGCGCGGCGGGCCTGCGGGTCCAGGCCGGCGGTGGGCTCGTCCAGGAAGACCAGCTCGGGGCGGCCCACCACGGCCATGGCCAGGGCCAGGCGCTGCTGCTGGCCGCCGGAGAGCCGGCGGTAGGCGGTGCGGCCGCAGCCGCCGAGGCCGAGGCGTTCCACCAGGGTGTCGACGTCGAGCGGGTCGGCGTAGAGCTTGGCCATGTGGCGCAGCATTTCGACGGCGCGGGCTCCGGAGTAGACGCCTCCGGACTGGAGCATCACGCCGATCCGGGGGCGCAGCGCCTCGGCCTGGGCGACCGGGTCGAGGCCGAGGACGCGGACGGTGCCCGCGTCGGGGCTGTGGTAGCCCTCGCAGGTCTCCACCGTGGTCGTCTTGCCCGCGCCGTTGGGACCGAGGACCGCGGTGACGGAGGCCTTCCGGACGGTGAGGTCCAGGCCGTCCACCGCTGTCTTGGGGCCGTACCGCTTCACCAGTCCGCGGATCTCCACCGCGGGGTCGTTGCTCATGAGGGGTGAGTCTACGGAGCCGGAGGAGGGGCCGTGGGTCCCGGCCCCCGTGGCTGCCGGTGGCCGCCTTCGTCGCCGTCGGATTCGAACATCGCGTCGCGAAATACAGCTCTTTTCAGCCGGGTGGTCCCGGATGGCCCATCCGGTTTCCGTGATCTTTTCCGGAACCTGATGTTTAACGCGCCGGAAAGCGTTCTGGGCGGAGGTGTGCTGGTGGGAGCCGTTTACCGGTACGTCGGAAGCACTCGGCAAGATAGCGGAACGCCCCCCTCCGAATTACTCTGCGTCGACAAATTAGGTAACCCTTAGTGATGGAGGCCACCAGCCGTGGCCTCCGTCACGGCTTGTCGGGGCTCGGTTAATTACGCAACAATGGCGTTGTGAAATACGGCGAACGGCAGATCGAGACCCCCCAGGGGGAGCTCGCCACCGGGGAGCGGTCAACCCGCAACCGAGTGGCGCGCTCGATCCTGGACCACGGTCCGTCCACCGTCGCCGACCTCGCCCAGCGCCTCGGCCTCACCCAGGCCGCCGTCCGCCGCCACCTCGACACGCTCGTCACCGACGACGTGGTCGAACCCCGTGAGCAGCGTGTGTACGGTGCGCGCGGCCGGGGCCGGCCCGCCAAGGTCTTCGCGCTCACCGACTGCGGCCGCGACGCCTTCGACCAGTCCTACGACACGCTCGCCGCGGACGCCCTGCGCTGGATCGCGCAGTCCGTCGGCGGTGGCGAAAAAGGGGAGGCGGCCGTCGCCGCCTTCGCCCGGTCGCGGATGGAAGCGCAGGCGCGGACCTACCGGGAAGCGGTCGACGCGGCCGCCCCCGGAGACCGCACAGAGGCCCTGGCCAAGGCGTTGACCGTGGACGGGTACGCTGCTACGGCGAAGAGCGCTCCCGGTCCGCAACGCGGTGAACAGCTCTGTCAGCACCACTGCCCGGTCGCTCATGTGGCCGAGCAGTTCCCGCAGCTCTGCGAGGCGGAGACCGAGGTCTTCTCACGCCTGCTCGGGACGCATGTGCAGCGCCTCGCCACGATCGCCCACGGCGACGGGGTGTGCACGACGTTCATTCCGCGAAGCGCGAGCACCACACAGACCGACACATCAGTATCTGCAAGTACGGCCGGGAGGAACCCCGCATGACCACGGAGACTGCTCACCCTGAGCTCGATGGCCTGGGCACCTACGAATACGGCTGGGCCGACTCCGACGCGGCCGGTGCCGCTGCCAAGCGGGGTCTGTCCGAAGAGGTCGTCCGCGACATCTCGGCGAAGAAGTCCGAGCCGGAGTGGATGCTGAAGCTCCGCCTCAAGGGCCTGAAGCTGTTCGACAAGAAGCCCATGCCGAACTGGGGTTCCGACCTCTCCGGCATCGACTTCGACAACATCAAGTACTTCGTGCGTTCCACCGAGAAGCAGGCCGCTTCGTGGGAGGAACTGCCGGAGGACATCAAGAACACGTACGACAAGCTCGGCATCCCGGAGGCGGAGAAGCAGCGCCTCGTCGCCGGTGTCGCGGCCCAGTACGAGTCCGAGGTCGTCTACCACCAGATCCGTGAGGACCTGGAGGAGCAGGGCGTGATCTTCCTCGACACGGACACCGCGCTCAAGGAGCACCCGGAGCTCTTCCAGGAGTACTTCGGCACGGTCATCCCGGTCGGCGACAACAAGTTCGCGTCGCTGAACACCGCGGTGTGGTCCGGCGGCTCGTTCATCTACGTGCCCAAGGGCGTCAAGGTCGACATCCCGCTCCAGGCCTACTTCCGTATCAACACGGAGAACATGGGCCAGTTCGAGCGGACGCTGATCATCGTCGACGAGGACGCCTACGTCCACTACGTCGAGGGCTGCACCGCCCCGATCTACTCCTCGGACTCGCTGCACAGCGCCGTGGTCGAGATCATCGTGAAGAAGGGCGGCCGCTGCCGCTACACGACCATCCAGAACTGGTCGAACAACGTCTACAACCTGGTCACCAAGCGCGCCGTGGCGTACGAGGGCGCGACCATGGAGTGGATCGACGGCAACATCGGTTCCAAGGTCACCATGAAGTACCCGGCCGTCTACCTGATGGGCGAGCACGCCAAGGGCGAGACCCTGTCCATCGCCTTCGCGGGCGAGGGCCAGCACCAGGACGCCGGCTCCAAGATGGTCCACATGGCGCCGAACACCTCCTCGAACATCGTCTCCAAGTCGGTGGCGCGGGGCGGCGGCCGCACCTCGTACCGCGGCCTGGTCGAGATCGGCGAGGGCGCCCACGGCTCGAAGTCCAACGTGCTGTGTGACGCGCTCCTGGTCGACACCATCTCCCGCTCGGACACGTACCCCTACGTGGACGTGCGCGAGGACGACGTCTCCATGGGCCACGAGGCCACCGTCTCCAAGGTCTCCGACGACCAGCTCTTCTACCTGATGAGCCGCGGTCTGACGGAGTTCGAGGCGATGGCCATGATCGTGCGCGGCTTCGTCGAGCCCATCGCGCGTGAGTTGCCCATGGAGTACGCCCTGGAGCTGAACCGGCTGATCGAGCTGCAGATGGAGGGCTCGGTCGGTTAGTCCCGACCGCATCCCGCACATCCTTTGACGCAGGCAGCGCTTTAAAAGAGAGTGAGCAAGACGACAGCCATGGCTGAGGCTCAGAACATTCCGGCGGGTTCGACCACCGCCGGCGCGATCGCGGTGGCCGCCGAGTCCACCGTCGCCACCCGGATGAGTGCCCCCCCGTCCTTCGACGTGGCGGACTTCCCCGTGCCCCACGGCCGCGAGGAGGAGTGGCGCTTCACCCCGCTGGCGCGTCTGCGTGGTCTCCACGACGGCACCGCGGTCGCCAACGGCACCATGAAGGCCCAGATCGACGCGCCCGAGGGCGTCACGGTCGAGTCGGTGGAGCGCGGCGACGCGCGCATCGGCAAGGCCGGCATCCCGGTGGACCGGGTCGCCGCACAGGCGTTCTCGTCCTTCGCCAAGGCCACGGTCGTGACCGTGCCCAAGGAAGCGGTCCTGACCGAGCCGGTGCGCGTCTCGCTGCACGGCGAGGGCGGCACCACCTTCGGGCACACGGTCTTCGACGTGCAGGCCTTCGCCGAGGCCGTCATCGTCATCGACCACACCGGTGACGGCGTGCGCGCCGCCAACGTCGAGTTCGTCGTCGGCGACGGCGCCAAGCTCACCGTGGTCTCCGTGCAGGACTGGGACGACACCGCCGTCCACTGCTCCCAGCACAACGCCCTGATCGGCCGCGACGCGACCTTCAAGTCGATCGTGGTCACCTTCGGCGGCGACGTCGTACGCCTGCACCCGCGGGTCAGCTACGCGGGCCCCGGCGGCGAGGCCGAGCTCTTCGGCCTGTACTTCACGGACGCCGGCCAGCACCAGGAGCACCGCCTCCTGGTCACGCACGACGCCCCGCACTGCAAGTCCAACGTGGTCTACAAGGGCGCTCTGCAGGGTCAGGACGCC
The DNA here is from genome assembly GCF_055571215.1 of Streptomyces sp. NPDC030995. NCBI lineage: Bacteria > Bacillati > Actinomycetota > Actinomycetes > Kitasatosporales > Streptomycetaceae > Streptomyces > Streptomyces sp. NPDC030995. The sequence continues at coordinate 79,999 of NZ_JBVIFS010000011.1, read as the reverse complement.
CACGCGGTCTGGATCGGTGACGTCCTCATCGAGAAGACCGCCGAGGGCACCGACACCTACGAGATGAACCGCAACCTCGTCCTCACGGACGGTGCGCGGGTCGACTCGGTGCCGAACCTGGAGATCGAGACCGGCGAGATCGTCGGCGCCGGCCACGCCTCCGCGACCGGCCGCTTCGACGACGAGCAGCTCTTCTACCTGCAGGCCCGCGGCATCCCGGCCGACGACGCCCGCCGCCTGGTCGTCCGCGGCTTCTTCGCCGAGCTCGTCCAGCAGATCGGTGTCCCGGACATCGAGGAGCGCCTGCTCGCCAAGATCGAGACCGAGCTCCAGGGTTCCGTCTGATGAATTACGTCAAGGCCTGTGCGCTGAGCGAGCTGGAGGAGAACACCCCCAAGCGGGTGGAACTCGACGGCACGCCGGTGTCCATCGTCTCCACCGAGGGCGAGGTGTTCGCGATCAACGACATCTGCTCGCACGCGAACGTCTCGCTCTCGGAGGGCGAGGTCGAGGACTGCATGATCGAGTGCTGGCTGCACGGGTCGGCCTTCGACCTGCGCACCGGAAAGCCCTCCGGTCTGCCCGCGACGCGCCCCGTACCCGTATACCCCGTAAAGATCGAAGGGGACGACGTGCTCGTCTCCCTCACCCAGGAGTCCTGAGGTATCCATGGCAACGCTTGAAATCCACGACCTGCACGTCTCCGTCGAGGCCGAGAACGGCGCCCGCGAGATCCTCAAGGGCGTCGACCTCACCGTCAAGCAGGGTGAGACGCACGCCATCATGGGTCCGAACGGCTCCGGCAAGTCCACCCTGGCGTACTCGCTGGCCGGTCACCCGAAGTACACCATCACCGGTGGCACCGTGACCCTCGACGGCGAAGACGTCCTGGAGATGTCCGTCGACGAGCGTGCCCGCGCCGGCGTCTTCCTCGCCATGCAGTACCCGGTCGAGGTCCCCGGCGTCTCGGTCTCCAACTTCCTGCGCACCTCGGCCACCGCCATCCGCGGCGAGGCGCCGAAGCTGCGTACCTGGGTGAAGGAGGTCAAGTCCGCGATGGAGCAGCTCCAGATGGACCCGGCCTTCGCCGAGCGCAACGTCAACGAGGGCTTCTCCGGCGGTGAGAAGAAGCGCCACGAGATCCTCCAGCTGGAGCTCCTGAAGCCGAAGATCGCGATCCTCGACGAGACCGACTCCGGCCTCGACGTCGACGCGCTGCGCCAGGTCTCCGAAGGCGTCAACCGCGTCCGCGCGACCGGCGAGGTCGGCACGCTGCTGATCACGCACTACACGCGGATCCTCCGCTACATCAAGCCCGACTTCGTCCACGTCTTCTCCGAGGGCCGCATCGTCGAGTCCGGCGGCGCCGAGCTCGCCGACAAGCTGGAGGCGGAAGGCTACGAGGCGTACAGCACGAAGGGTGGCGCGACCGCGTGACACAGCTGCCTGGCCTCCTCGACATCGAGGCGATCCGCAAGGACTTCCCCCTGCTGGATCGTGTGGTCCACGACGGGAAGAAGATCGTTTACCTGGACAACGCGGCAACCTCGCAGAAGCCGCGCCAGGTGCTCGACGCGCTGAACGAGTACTACGAGCAGCACAACGCCAACGTCCACCGTGGCGTGCACGTGCTCGCCGAGGAGGCCACGGCGCTGTACGAGGGTGCTCGCGACAAGGTCGCCACCTTCATCAACGCTCCGAGCCGCGACGAGGTGATCTTCACCAAGAACGCCTCGGAGTCGCTCAACCTGGTCGCCAACATGCTCGGCTGGGCCGACGAGCCCTACCGGGTCGACCGCGACACCGAGATCGCCATCACGGAGATGGAGCACCACTCCAACATCGTGCCGTGGCAGCTGCTCTCGCAGCGCACCGGCGCGAAGCTGAAGTGGTTCGGCCTCACCGACGACGGCCGGCTCGACCTGTCCAACATCGAAGAGGTCATCACGGAGAAGACGAAGATCGTCTCCTTCACGCTGGTCTCCAACATCATGGGCACGGTCAACCCGGTCGAGGCGATCGTCCGGCGCGCCCAGGACGTCGGCGCCCTGGTGCTGATCGACGCCTCCCAGGCCGCTCCGCACATGCCGCTGGACGTACAGGCGCTCGGCGCCGACTTCGTGGCCTTCACCGGCCACAAGATGTGCGGCCCGACCGGCATCGGCGTCCTGTGGGGCCGCCAGGAGCTCCTGGAGGACCTGCCTCCGTTCCTCGGCGGCGGCGAGATGATCGAGACCGTGTCGATGCACGCCTCGACCTACGCCCCGGCGCCCCACAAGTTCGAGGCGGGTACGCCCCCGATCGCCCAGGCCGTCGGCCTCGGCGCGGCCGTGGACTACCTCACCGCGATCGGCATGGACAAGATCGCCGCGCACGAGCACGCGATCACCGAGTACGCGATCAAGCGCCTCGCCGAGGTGCCCGACCTGCGGATCATCGGCCCCACCACGGCCGAGGACCGCGGCGCCGCGATCTCCTTCGTGCTCGGCGACATCCACCCGCACGACGTCGGCCAGGTGCTGGACGAGCAGGGCATCGCGGTCCGTGTGGGACACCACTGCGCGCGCCCGGTCTGCCTGCGCTACGGAATTCCGGCGACCACGCGAGCGTCTTTCTACCTGTACAACTCTCCGGCGGATGTCGACGCGCTGATCGACGGGCTGGAGCACGTACGGAACTTCTTCGGCTGACGGACGAGGCGACGGGGACGCAGTGAAGCTGGATTCGATGTACCAGGAACTGATCCTGGACCACTACAAGCACCCGCACGGGCGTGGCCTGCGCGACGGCGACGCCGAGGTGCACCACGTCAACCCGACGTGCGGCGACGAGATCACGCTGCGCGTGAAGTACGACGGCGAGACGCTCACCGACGTCTCCTACGAGGGCCAGGGCTGCTCCATCAGCCAGGCCAGCGCGTCCGTACTGAACGAGCTGCTCGTGGGCAAGGACCTGGCCGAGGCGCAGAAGATCCAGGCTGTCTTCCTGGAGATGATGCAGTCCAAGGGCAAGATCGAGCCCGACGAGGCCATGGAAGAGGTGCTGGAGGACGCGGTCGCGTTCGTCGGCGTCTCCAAGTACCCGGCCCGCGTGAAGTGTGCTCTGCTGAGTTGGATGGCGTGGAAGGACGCGACGGCCCAGGCTCTGGGCGACGCGGAGAGGAAGACGGCATGACCGAGAACGCGACGCCCGAGGCGTCGATCAAGCCGGCCACCGAGGAAGAGGTCCGCGAGGCCCTCTACGACGTGGTCGACCCCGAGCTGGGCATCGACGTCGTCAACCTGGGCCTGATCTACGGCATCCACATCGACGACGCGAACATCGCCACCCTCGACATGACGCTGACCTCGGCGGCCTGTCCGCTGACGGACGTCATCGAGGACCAGGCGAAGTCGGCGACGGACGGCATCGTCAACGAACTTCGCATCAACTGGGTCTGGATGCCGCCGTGGGGCCCGGACAAGATCACGGACGACGGTCGTGAGCAGCTCCGCGCGCTCGGCTTCAACGTCTGATCACCGCCTGCATGTGAGGGCCCCCGGCACGGTCGTGCCGGGGGCCCTCCCTGTTCTCCGGGTGGACGAGTGCCCTGCACTCGGAGTTGGCCACCGTGGCCGAATCCTCTCGACGGCCGTCACGACGTGACGCAGCACACGAGAGGACACCACCTTTGAACCCTCCCCAGCTGAAGCAGAGGGATTCCTGGCTCACGCTGCCTGCGGGTCGGCGACCCAACGGGTCTTCCACGATCGACACCAGCCGGGTTGGAACCAGCCCGGTTTGGTACGGCAAAGCTTGTACTGCCTGTGCTGTCTTGGTTCTCGATCAGCACACCGTGCGCGCTTGGTTCTCGCAACGCACGTAACGAACCTTACTGGGTCATGTGCGCGGCGGTCCGGCTTTTGGGTGAATCGCCGGTTCTCTCCCTGCTCCGCTGGAGTCCGGCTCGGTGCCGTGGGAGCCGCCGGGCTCGGCGCCGCGACGATCCAGCGGATCGGCTGCGGCGGGAAGACCACCACGGCCACCCTCTCCTACGCGGCCTCGGCCCGGGTCGGCGGCCCTGGGCACTCGCTACCCGACCGGATCCTCCGACGCCTCGGCCGCCGTGGACGTGGGCGGCGGCTACGCGGTGGTGGCCGACGACGAGTCCAACGTGCTGCGCCTCTACGACCGCTCCCGCTCGGGCGGACCCGTCCGGACCTGGGACTTCAGCGCGCAGCTCGGAGTCACCAAGGAGGTGGACATCGAGGGGGCGACCCGGATCGGCGACACCATCTACTGGACGGGCTCGCTCGGCAACAACAAGGACGGCGAGTACAAGGCGCCCCGGAACACGGTGTTCACCACCACGGTGAGCGGATCCGGGACGGGCACGCAGCTGGCGTACGGGCGCTCGTACAAGAAGCTCCGCGAGGACCTGGTGGCCTGGGACACGGCGAACGGGAACCGCTACGGCTTCGCGGCGGGCACCGCGGCCGGCGAGGCGCCGAAGCAGATCGACGGGTTCAACGTGGAGGGGCTGGAGTTCGCACCCGGCTCCACGACCACCGCCTACCTGGGCTTCCGGGCCCCGCTGGCGCCGGCCGTGCCGGGCGGCAAGGCGCTGCTGGTGCCGGTCACCAACTTCGACCAGGTGCTGGCGAGCGGCGCCAAGGCCGCCTTCGGCGCGGGCGTCGAGCTGGACCTCGGCGGGCTGTCCGTCCGCGACATCCGCAAGAACGCGGCCGGGCAGTACCTGATCCTGGCCGGCTCCTGGGCCGCGGACGACAACTCCGACCCGTACGCGCTCTACCAGTGGGACGGGATCCCCGGCCACGCCCCGGTCAAGCGGGCCGACCTGCCGACCGTCGACCCCGGCGGCTGGGAGGCCATCGTGGAGGTGCCGGACCTGGACGCCGCGGGCGCCCGGGTGCAGCTGATCACCGACAGCGGGTCCGCGGACCTGTACGGGGACGGCGTCGAGGCCAAGGACCTGACGCACCCGGAGTGGAAGAAGGCCCGGGCGGCCTGGTTCACGCTGAACCCGTGACCGGGGGCTGAGCCGTGAGGGCCCCGTCGGGGTGCTCACGGCGCAGGCGCCGGTCCACGTAGAGCAGGCCGGCGGTCAGCTGCGGGAAGGTCAGCAGCAGCGCCGGCGCGAGCAGGGCGCCGAGCGGGCCGAACCACTGCAGGAGGGCGTACGCGGCCCCCAGCGCGAGCGCGCCCGCCGCGGCCGTGACGCCCAGGGTCCGCCACCAGGCGCCGCGCACCAGGCGAGCCGACCGGCGCAGGGCCGCCGGCGGGCCGAGCGCCTCGTACGCGGCGGCCGTGGGCGCCAGGGAGAAGAGCACTCCTAGCCACAGCGCCACCGGGGCGAGGGGGAGCAGGGCGAGCGGCGGCAGGCCCGCGGCGAGCGCGGCGGCGCCGGGGCCCGCGGCGGCGAGCAGGGACAGCAGCCGGGCGCCGAGCACGGCCGGGACGCGGGGCAGGGCGGCGTGCAGCAGGCCGCGCACGGTCACCGCGCGTCCCAGCAGGGCCAGCCGGAGCAGGGCGCCGGCCAGGGCGTCGGCCAGCGCACAGCCGAACAGCAGGAACAGGGCGACGGCCGGGACGAGGATCTGGACGAAGACCCTGCTGCCGGAGGCGCGGCTGAGGGAGGCGAGGGTAGCCGCCCCGGCGACCGGGGCGAGCAGCAGCAGCCCGCCCAGCTGGCCGAGGAACAGGGCGCCGAGCAGGCGGCCGCCGTAGCGGCGCAGGCTGGTGAGGGCGCCGCCGAGGATCTCGCCGGGCCCCAGCGGGCGCAGGGGCACCACGCCCGGCCGCGGGGAGAGCGGGGGCAGCCAGCCGCCGCCCTGGTGGGTCCCGTGCTCCTGAGCCGCCATCCGCGGGCCCCTCCGTCTCCTGGGAGGCGGACAGGGTAGCGCCGCGGGCCGCAGGAGTCCCGGGCCGTGCGCGTGTGCGTGTACGGCATCCGTGCGGCCTGCACGCCCTATGTGTACGACCGTACGCATCGATGTGTACACTCGTACACATGCCCTACATCATGCTTGCCGCGGCCATCGCCGCCGAGGTCGCCGGAACCACCGCCATGAAGTACAGCGACGGCTTCACGAAGCTGTGGCCTTCGCTCGGCACGGTGCTGGGCTACGTCATCGCCTTCAGCCTGCTCGCGCAGACGCTGAAGTCGCTGTCGATGGGCACGGCGTACGCGATATGGGCGGGCGTGGGCACCGCCGCCATCGCCGCCATCGGCATGGTGTTCATGGGGGAGGCGGCCACCGCCGCGAAGATCGCCGGGATCGCCCTGGTGATCGGCGGCGTGGTGCTGCTGAACGTCGGCGGGGCGCACTGATGCCCCCCGGCGCGCGGCGCTACGACCCGGACCGACGGCAGCGGATCATCGACGCGGCGATCCGGGTGGTGGGCGCCAAGGGGATCGCGGGGCTGAGCCACCGCAGCGTGGCCGCGGAGGCCGACGTACCGCTGGGGTCGACGACGTACCACTTCAAGACGCTGAACGACCTGCTGGTCGCCGGGCTGCGGCAGGCCAACGAGGGCTTCGCGCAGGCGGTGGCGGATTCGGCGGCCCTGGCCGATCCGGACGCGGACCTCGCCGGAGCCCTGGCCCGCCTGCTGGGGGAGTTCCTGACGGGGGACCGGGGCCGGGTGGAGCTGGAGTACGAGCTCTACCTCGCCGCCCTGCGCCGCCCGGCGTTGCGCCCGGTGGCGGCGGAGTGGTGCGAGACGGTGTCCGAGGCGCTGGCCCCGAAGACCGACCCGGTGACGGCGCGGGCGCTCGTGGCGGTCATGGACGGCATCAGCCTCCAGGTCCTGCTGACGGACGCGGCGTACGACGAGCCGTACGCCCGCGAGATCCTGGCCCGGGTCCTGCGGCCGTCCCAGGCTGAAATCTAGCCCCGCCGGCGTTTGAGGCGCGGGGTCTGGGGCGGAGCCCCAGGAAAGCGGTGGCGGCCGCCCGGGCCGGCTAGCCCGCAGCCCGGACCGCCGACAGCGCCGCCGCAACACTGGCCTCGACGTCCCTGATCGGGTAGAACACCTCGCGGACCGTGCGGTCGCGGTCGAGGATCAGGGTCAGCCGCTTGATCCGGCTCACGCCCGCCGCGCGGAACGTCGGCAGGCGCAGGGCCGTCACCAGGTCCAGCCCCGCGTCCGACAGGAGCGGGAAGCGCAGTTGTTCCTGCTCCGCGAACTCCCGCTGCTCGTCGGGCCGCTGGGTCGAGACCCCGTGCACGGTGGCGCCGGCCGCGGTGAACTCCGCGAGCTGGTCCCGGTAGGTGCACGACTCGAACGTGCAGCCCTTGGCGCCCGGGATCCCGGCCCAGCCGGGCGGGTAGGAATCGGCCCGGGCGTAGGCGCCGGGGAAGCAGTACAGGACCGTGAACGGGGTGTCCGCCACCGGGTCGCGGAGCTCGCCGAAACGGTCCGGGAGCAGCAGCTCCGGCAGCCGGGTGCCGCGCAGCGCGTGGACCCGTACCGCTTCCTTCGAGGACTCCTCGGTCGTCGCCGTCATCTCTCCCTCTCCCAGGACCCAGGTGTCTCCCCAGTCCTGGAGGGCCACCAGGACCGGCAGCAGCCCCCGCCCGCGCGGGGTCAGCCGGTACTCGTGCCGCACCGGACGCTCCTGGTACGGCTCGCGCGTCAGCACACCGGCCTCGACCAGCAGCTTCAGTCGCTCCGCCAGCACCTTGCGGGACATCCCCAGCTCGCGCTGGAGCTCGTCGAAGCGGTACAGGCCGCGCGCGGTGTCGCGCACGATCAGCAGCGTCCACCAGTCGCCCACGACTTCGAGGGCCTGGGCGATGGAGCAGTCCGCGTCACCGAGGTGCGTGCGCTGGGCCATGGGAACTCCTTTGTCCGTTGACCCAAGGCTGTCATGCTGTCATAGTCAGTTCCCAAAGGGAACTGACTATGTGAAATGCTCGCTGAATACGGGGGACACGGTGTGCTGCAGGGGTTCAAGGACATACCGAGGGTCGTGTGGCTGCTGGCTGCGGGGGTGTTCGTCAACGCCGTCGTCAGCTGCACCTTCGTCTTCGTCTTCGTCTGGCTGACCGGGCCGCGCGGCCTCGGCACCGCCCAGGCCGGGCTGATCGTCGGCATCGGCGGCCTCGGCCTCGTCGCGGGGAACTTCACCGGCGGCTGGTTCGGGGACCGCTTCGGCCACCGCAGCGTGCTGCTCACCGCCTCCGCGCTCGGCGGGGCCGTTCTCGTCGCCCTGCCGGCGCTGCCCACCGGCCCGCTGACCCTCGCTCTGCCCATCGCCCAGTACGCCGCTGGGGTGATCCGCGCGGCCCACTCCGCGCTGGTCGCCGTCACGGTGCCGGAGGGATCCCGGCGGCAGGCCTTCGCCGTCACCCGCTGCCTGTCCAACGGCGGCTTCACCATCGGCACGCCGCTCGGCGCCCTGGTCGCGACCGCGCTCTCGTACGACTGGCTCTTCGTCGCGGACGGCCTCGGCACCCTCTTCTTCGCCCTCTGGACCGCCCGGGCCGTTCCGGCCAGAGGCGCCGCCCGTCCTCCCGCGGCCCCGGACGGGGGTCTGGGCCGCGGGGGGCTGTGGCGGGAACTGCGAGCGCGGCCCGCCGTACTGGTCCTGCTCGGCGCGATCGTCGTCGCCGACGTCGTCTACCGCCAGCACTACACGACCTTCCCCGTCTTCCTCGCGGACCACGGCCTGGACACCCGTGCGTACGGTCTCCTCATCGCCATCAACGGCGGCGTCATCCTGCTCCTGGAGATCCCCGCCACCCTCGCCCTGCGCAAGCGCTCCCCGTTGCACATCATCGGCACCGGACTGGTGCTGGTGGGCGGCGGCTACGCGATGCTGGCGCTCGGCGTGGGCGTGGTTCCGGCCGTCGCCATGATGCTGCTCCTCACCCTCGGCGAGATCCTCTACAAGACCACCGCCACCGCGTACGTCGCGGACGAATCGCCCGAGCACACGGTGGGCCGCTTCCAGAGCCTGTACGCGGGAGTCTCCGTCAGCGGCGTGGTCCTCGCCGCTCCGCTCGGTGGGGCCCTGTACGCCGCGGCGCCCGGCCTGCTGTGGCCGCTGTGCGCGGTGCTCGGCGCCGGCGCCGGTGCGACCGTGCTGTTCATGGGCGTGCGGGGGGCGCGGCGGCCCGCGCGACCCGTGCGACCGGCACATGAGACCGGTTCGCCCGCAGCGGCCGTCGCCGGTTAGGTTTCGGGCATGACTGCTACGCGTACCACCGGCGCCGTCGCCGCCGGACTTGCCACCATCACCGCCGACGGCACCGTCCTCGACACCTGGTTCCCCGCCCCCGAGCTGGTCGCCGAGCCCGGCCCGGCCGGCACCGAGCGCCTCACCGCCGAGCAGGCCGTGGAGCTCCTCGGCGCCGCCGCGGCCAAGGCGCTCCGCCAGGACGCGGTCCGCGGCGTCGAGGTCGTAGCCGTCCGCACGGTCATCGCCTCCCTGGAGGGCAAGCCGCTGGACGCGCACGACGCGTACCTGCGCCTGCACCTGCTCAGCCACCGCCTGGTCAAGCCGCACGGCCAGAACCTCGACGGTGTCTTCGGCCTGCTGACCAACGTCGCCTGGACCTCGCTCGGCCCGGTCGCGGTCGACCAGGTCGAGACCGTCCGCCTCAACGCGCGCGCCGAGGGCCTGCACCTCCAGGTCACCTCGATCGACAAGTTCCCGCGGATGACGGACTACGTCGCCCCCAAGGGCGTGCGCATCGCCGACGCCGACCGCGTCCGCCTCGGCGCGCACCTCGCCGAGGGCACCACGGTCATGCACGAGGGCTTCGTCAACTTCAACGCCGGCACCCTCGGCACCTCCATGGTCGAGGGCCGCATCTCCGCGGGCGTCGTGGTCGGTGACGGCTCCGACATCGGCGGCGGCGCCTCCACCATGGGCACCCTCTCGGGCGGCGGCAAGCAGATCATCTCGATCGGCGAGCGCACCCTGATCGGCGCCGAGGCGGGCATCGGCATCGCGCTGGGCAACGAGTGCGTCGTCGAGGCCGGCCTGTACGTCACCGCGGGCACCCGGGTCACCCTGCCGGACGGCCAGATCGTCAAGGCCCTGGAACTGTCCGGCGCCGACAACATCCTCTTCCGCCGCAACTCGGTCACCGGCGCCGTCGAGGCCCGCCCGTACAAGGCGACCTGGGGCGGCCTGAACGAGGTCCTGCACAGCCACAACTGACCCTCACGGGCCGGTATGCACAATGCCCCTCACCCCCGGCCGGGGGTGAGGGGCATTCCGCATGTGTACGGACGTACGGACGTCAGCGCTGCGCGAGGGTGCGGATCAGGCCGGCGAAGGCCTGCTGTTCCGCCTCGGTCAGTTCCACCGACTCCATCGGGTGCCCCGCGGCGGTGCGCTGGCCCGGGATCATCGGCAGGTGCTCGACGGCGTCCGGCTCCGGGTGGTGGAAGCGCTTGTCCCACAGCATGTGGCCGAGGCCGATGACCCAGACGAGCGCGGCCACGAGCAGTACGGCGAGGCCGATTTCCTGGGCGAGGGAGATGGAGGGGAACACGCGGATCCTCCGGGGGTGCGGGCGGTACGGGCCAGTATGGAATCGCAGGCGCCTGATCAGCGTGGGAAACACTCAAACACCACAACCGGCCGATTCGGCAGAGATGTGGCGAGCGTCACGCCAGGGCCGAAAGTCCCGATCTCGCCCGAGAAGGCCCCTTTACGGCTCCAGTCGCAGCTTGAAGCCCTCGTGGCTGCGGGCGAAACCCAGCCGCTCGTAGAAGCGGTGGGCCGCCGTACGCCGCTTGCTGCTGGTCAGCTGGACCAGGCCACAGCCGCGTTCGCGGGCCCGCTCGGCGGCCAGCCGCATCAGCTCCGCGCCGAGTCCCGCGCCCCGCCGGTCCGCGCGGACCCGTACGGCTTCCACCAGGGCCCGCTCCTGCCCGTGCCGGCCCAGCCCCGGGATGTACGTCAGCTGGAGGCAGCCGAGGACGGTCCCTTCCTCGCAGGACGCCTCGTCCGTGAGGACCAGCATCTCGTTGCGGGCGTCCGACTCGATGGAGGCGAAGGCCCGCTCGTGCGCCTCGCCGACCACGATCGAGGCCGGGTCCAGTACCTGCTCCTCGTCGGCCAGTAGGGCGAGCACGGCGGGCAGGTCCGCGCGCGTGGCAGTACGGAAGATCATGGCCAGGAGTGTGGCAGAGGGCCCGGCCGGGACGGCGGCCGGGCCCTCTGCGGTCCGGGAACTACGGGCGGAAGCGCAGCACCTGCGGGTCGTGGTCGCTGTTCTGGTCCGCGAACTCGGCGTTGATGTGCACGCTGTCGTACGTGAACTTCTTGATCGCCGGGCTGGTCAGGATCTGGTCCAGCACCTGCGCGTTGCCCTGGAAGACGTACGAGTACCGCTCCGACTTCGGCAGGGACTTGATCGCCGGGTACAGCGCCCCGCCGTCCGCCAGCGCGTCGGTCGTCGCCGAGAACTCGAAGTCGTTGATGTCACCGAGGACCAGGACGTTCGCGTTCTTCTCCGCCGCCAGGATCTCCTTCACGAAGCCGTTCACGGCCTGCGCCTGGAGCAGTCGCTTCTCCTCCGACTTGCGCACCGGCGGCTGGTGGTGCGCGGTCAGGCCCTCGTCGCCGCCCTTGGAGCCGAAGTGGTTGGCGATCACGAAGACGGTCTTGTTGCGGAAGACGAACTCGCCCGCGAGGGGCTTGCGGCTGTCCGCCCACGCCGGGTTCGCGGGGTCGATCCGGCCGGGGGAGTGGGTCAGGGCGGCCTTGCCGTTCTCCTTGACCACGCCGGTCGCCGTCACCGCGTCGCCCGGGGCGCGCTCGGTGAAGGAGACCCGCGCCGGGTTGAAGAGGAACACCTGGCGGATGTTGCCGCCGGGCTCGCCGCCGTCCTTCTTGTCCTCCGGGTTGACGGTCCGCCACTGGTAGGCCGGGCCGCCCGCCGCCGCGATCGCCGCGGTGAACTTCGTCAGCGTCTGCTCGGCCGAGACCGTGCCGTCGTTCTTGGCGCCGTTGTCGTCCTGGATCTCCTCCAGGGCGAGGATGTCGGGGGAGGCCAGGTTCTCGACGACCGCCTTCGCCAGCGCGTCGAACTTCTCCTGCGGGTCGGTCGGGTCGAGGTTCTCGACGTTGTACGTGGCCACCGCGAGCTCCTGCTCGCCCTGCGGCTTGGTCTTCTCCGGGGCGAGGGTGCCCGGCTTGACGGTGCCGAGGGTGCGGGCCACCAGCGTGTAGCCGCCGAACTGGTTGAAGTCCAGCGGGCCCTCGGTGGTGCCGGTCAGCTTGTCGCCGACGTTGGCCACCGGGAAGGGCTGCTGCGCGAGGGGCGCGAGCTGCTGGATCTGGAGGCGGCCGGTGTTCTGGGACTCGTAGGAGCCGTAGATCGTGCCACCGCGCTTGGCGGCGTTCTCCCAGCCCTTCACCGTGACCCACAGCTCCGCGTACGGGTCGGTGGCGCCGACCACGCGGGAGTTGCCGATCGCGACGTTCATGCCCTCGAGGGACTCGTAGAAGTCCAGGGCGTAGCGCGCGGGGTCCAGGGCCAGGCCGTTGATGCTGCCGGCGGCGGCCGGGTCGCCGGCCGGGGCGTACTCGGCGGGCACCGTGTACTCGTTGATCGCGGCGGCCTCGGGCAGCGCGTTGCCGGAGGAGACCACGGTCACCGTCGGCTTGGAGATCTGGGTCACCGACTGGTTGCCGGAGTTCACGCCGCCGGGGATGTACTCGCCGACCGTGCCGGACACCTTGACCGCGTCGCCCACGGCGACGGTCGGGACCGAGTTGGTGAAGACGAACACGCCCTCGCTGGTGGCCGCGTTGTCGTCGGCGTCCGGATCCTGGATCCAGAAGCCGCGCGAGCCGTAGGTGCGCACGCCCGTCACGATGCCGGCGACGTCGGCGACCTGCTTGCCGTTGAGGGGGGATATCCGGGTGGTGCCCTGAATGTCGTGGATGCGTATCGGATCGGCGGACACAGCGCCTTCGGCCGCGTCGGCGGAGCCCGCGAGCAGGCCGGTGGCCAGCGCGGTGGCGACGAGGGCCGCGACGGCGGCGGAACGGGGATGCGAGGAGCGCATGGGCAGGAACTCCGGTGTGGGAGAGGGGAACGGAGGGTGCGGCAGCGAGATCTGCGGGAGGCGTGCCGCCCCCGATACATCTACGCGCGTCAATTTCCTGTGTGGCCAGCAAAGTTGTCAAGCCCTCCAGGGAATACGACAGCTGACTGTGGGATGAACCAAAGGTGATGGCCCGCCGAGCGCGCCCGAAATGCGTCTACGCTGGAGCGCCGTACGACGGCCGGGTCTGTCATCTTCGCCACATCCGCCGCCCCTGGCATGTCCGCCATGTCTTCCATGTCGGCGATATCCGGGCGGGAATGACGGACCGGCCGACCGTCACGAGCCGCCCGCATCACCTTGCGTCACCCTGCTCCACCCCGCTCTGCTTTCCCCGTTCCGCCCCGACCGTCCCACCGCGCTTGCCAAGGAGAACCGCCCCATGTCCGCTGAGTCGCACCCCACGCTGCCGCCGGTACGGCTGCACTCCGATGCGGAACTGGCCCGCGACGCCCTCGGCGCCCCGCTGTTCGCGCGGGCCGTACGGCTCGCCCGCTGGGCCGGACCCGACACCCGTGTCGGCGTCGGCGGTGAACTCGTCGCCGACCAGCTGCCCGAGGCCGCCGCGGTGCTCGGGCTCGACGCCGGCGACGCGGACTCCGCGATGTACGCGAGCCAGGCCTGGCGGGTGGCCTTGGACACGGGCCTGGTCGATGTGACCGAGCCGGAAGAGGATGAGGGAGAGGGAGAGGGTGACGGGGGCGAGGAGCGCTTCGGCACGGCCGCGCCCGGCGAGGACCTGGCGCTGGTGAGGGGCGGTGCGCCCGGCGACGTGCTCGACCTCTGGCTGGCGGCCCTGGACACGGTGCTCGCCGACGCGGCGGTGCCCGACCTGGACGACCTCGTCGACGCGCTGGACGCGGGCGGCGAGATCGACTTCGACCGGCTGGACTGGAACCCGAGCCGCGAGGCGGACTTCCTCGACGGGGTTCTCGCCAACCTCTACCTGCTCACCGTCTCCGAGAGCGGGGCGGCGGACCGACCGGTTCCGCTGCCGGTGCTCGCCGCGTCGATGGTCGTGCCCCACGACATGGGGGACCCGACGGACGCCGTGCTGGAACAGGTCTCGGACGCGATGATGCGCCTCGACGACCAGTTCAGGCAGCTGGAGCCGATCGGGCTGGTCGAGTTCCGGCCCGTGGACGAGGAGCTGATGGCGGAGGCCGGCGACGAGGAACTCGCCGCGGGTGCGCACGCGGGCGGAGGCGGCGCCGGGGCGGTCGGGGACACCGGGGGTGCCGGGGACACCGGGGACGACGAGGACGTCTCCCGCTACGGCATGGTCCGCCTGACCCCGCTCGGCCTGTACGGGGTCCGCGCCCGCATGCTGGAGGCCGGTGTCGAGGCACCCGCCGTCGGCGAACTGGCCGACAAGGGCGCCGACGCGCTGCTCGACGCGGTCTCCTTCTACTCCGAGAGCGCCGCCCAGGCCGAGATCGAGCAGTGGCTGGCCGGCCGCGACCTGCCCGCCGCGGTCGCCGAACTGCTCACCGCCGCACGCGGGGACGACGAGGGCGGCCCGCTGCGCCGGCTGCGCTGCCAGCAGGCCCTGGCAACGGCAGGGCCGGAGGCCGAGCCGGCGGTCCGATCCGTGCTGGACGACGCGGAGCTCGGCGGGCTCGCCCGGGTGTGGCTGGCGGAGCGCGGGGTGGCCGACGTACCGGCGCCGGACCCGTCGATGGTGTTCTGGCTGACGGTCGACACGATCGCGGCGCAGCTCGCCGCCGACGGGGAGACGGAGGAGCTGCCGCTCCTGATGGAGACCCTGACCGCCCATCACACGGGCTTCTTCGACCAGGTGTGGCGGGTGGAGCACCCGTCGACGGCGTACGTCCTGGAGGCGATGGGCCGGCTGCACCCCGACAAGAAGGCAGCGAAGGAGGCCCGCAAGGCCGCGTTCAAGGCGCGCTCGCGGCAGCCCTGAGCGGTGCCGTCCGGGTTTCCAGGGAGTCGACAATGCGCCGTTCCTCGGCCGGAGTTGGCCATTCCGCCCGGCGGCAAGGGGCCGCTTCCCCTTCGCGGGTAATTCAGCCGCCGTTCACGTGCGGGCGAGAGCGTGTGCGCCGACGACCGCACGACAGGCGCACCACCCCCCGACCCCTGGAGACCCGATGCCGCTCAGCCGCAGAGACTTCACCGCCCGTACCGTCCTCGCCGGCGCGGGAGTGGCGCTCACCGGGACGGTCGGCGCCCTCGCGACCGCCCCGGGGGCGCTCGCGGCCGACGACGGCACGCACCGCGACGAGCACGGGCGGCCCTGCGAGCCCGGCTACGGCCCGCTCGTCCCCGACCCTGCCGGAATCCTCGCCCTCCCCGCCGGATTCACGTACCGCGTGATCACCCACAGCGGGGTCACCAAGCTGGAGTCCGGCGAGACCACCCCGTCCAACCACGACGGCACCGCCGCCTTCGCGGGCCACCGCGGGGTCACC
Source organism: Streptomyces sp. NPDC030995 (assembly GCF_055571215.1). NCBI lineage: Bacteria > Bacillati > Actinomycetota > Actinomycetes > Kitasatosporales > Streptomycetaceae > Streptomyces > Streptomyces sp. NPDC030995. The sequence continues at coordinate 64,490 of NZ_JBVIFS010000011.1, read as the reverse complement.
CTCCTCGTCAACAACCACGAGCTCAAGGGCAAGCGGGCGAACTGGGCCCACCCCGTCCCGCTCACCGAGGGCCTCGTCTACGACCCGGCCGCGGCCGGCGGCTGCACGGTCGTCGAGGTCCGGCGCGGCGGCGGGGTCGCCGAATGGGTGGGCATCGCCGGTACGTCGACCAACTGCGCGGGCGGCGCCACCCCCTGGGACACCTGGCTGACCTGCGAGGAGAACTCGGACCTCGCCGGCAAGAACGGCATGACCAAGGACCACGGCTACGTCTTCGAGGTCGACCCGCACGACCGACGCGCCAACCACGACCCGCAGCCCATCAAGGCCTTCGGGCGCTATGACCACGAGGCCGTGGTCATCGACCCGCGCCACGGACACGCCTACCTGACCGAGGACGCCTCCGGCCCCAATGGGCTGCTCTACCGCTGGACCCCGCCCAGCGGCTTCCGGCACGGGCGCGGCAAGCTCCGTACCCTTGCCGCCGACGCCGGCGTGCTCCAGGCCGCCAAGTGCATCGACAGCTCGGGCCGGTTCGTCGACGACTTCTCGCGCGCGACGGCGATCGGCACCGTCTACGGGGTCGACTGGGTGGACGTGCCGGACCGCGACGCCCGGACCGTCCCGGTGCGCAAGCAGTTCACCGACGGCGTCGTGACGCGCGGGCGCAAGCTGGAGGGCATGTGGTGGGCGGACGGCGGCGCCTACTTCGTCTCCTCCTTCGCCCGCGAGGAGAGCCCGGGCGCGGCGCACGACGGCCAGGTCTGGTTCTACGACCCCAAGCGGCGCACGGTGCGGCTGACCGTTCTCATCGGGATCAACCCGGACCCGTCGGTGGACGGCGGCTACGACGGCCCCGACAACATCACGGTGTCCCCGTACGGCGGCCTGATCCTCGCGGAGGACGGGACGGGGCTGCAGCACCTGTTCGGCGCGACGGAATCGGGCCGCACCTACCCGCTGGCGCGCAACGAGCTGAACATCGGGTCGGCCGAGGAGCCGGAGTACTCCGAATTCACCGGCGTCTGCTTCTCCCCGGACGGGCGCACGCTGTACGTCAACATCCAGGACCCGGGCATCATGCTGGCGGTCACCGGGCCGTGGCGGCGCGCGCACTGACGCCGGCGGCCGCGCGCCCCCGCTTGACGGGGCCCGGCCTCATGGGGCCGGGCCTCATGGGGCCGGGCCTCATGGGGCCGGGCCTCACTGAGCTGCGGAAACCTCCGCGCGGGAGGCCACGGCCCACTCGGCGAGCAGGAACTCGTACGCCTCGGAGGGCCACTCGTCGCCGTCCACCCGGGTTTCGACAAGGTGCCGGATCGCCTCGTTCGCCTCGGTGGCGGACGGACGGGCGGGCCCTGCGGGGGTGAGCGACTCCTTCATGCGTTCAAGGCTACGGGCGGGCACTGACAGCCACCTACGGATTACGCGTGGCATCCATCACCCGGGATGGATGCCGGTGGCTCCACGTGCCCGCCCACCTGCTCAGAGTGCCTGGGAGGCCGGCTTGACCATGCCGCGCACTGTGCGTGACTTCACAAACTCGCCGATGGCCGTCATCTCCCACTCGCCCGAGAACTGCTTGATCAATTTGGCCATCATGACCCCCGTCTGCGGCTCGGCGCCGGTGAGGTCGAAGCGCACCAGCTCCTCGCCGCTCGCAGCGTCGATCAGCCGGCAGTAGGCCTTGGCCACCTCGCTGAACTTCTGGCCGGAGAAGGAATTGACCGTGAAGACCAGCCCGGTCGCCTCGGCGGGCAGCCGGCCGAGGTCGACGACGATCACCTCGTCGTCGCCCGCGCCCTCGCCGGTGAGGTTGTCCCCCGAGTGCTTGATGGAGCCGTTCAAGATGGACAGCTTGCCGAAGTAGCAGCTGTCGATGTGGTTGCGCTGCGGGCCGTACGCGATCACGGAGGCGTCGAGGTCGATGTCCCGGCCGCCGAACGCGGGCTCCCAGCCCAGGCCCATCTTGACCTGGGTGAGCAGCGGGCGGCCGCCCTTGACCAGGGAGACGGTCTGGTTCTTCTGGAGGTTGACCCGGCCCTTGTCGAGATTGATCTTCCCGGCGCCGGGCGCGGCGGCCGGGGGCGCGGCGGGCGCCGCCGCGGGGACCGGCGCGGCCGGGGTGGGGGTCGTGGCGCCGCCCAGCCAGGGGGAGGCCGGGTAGGAGACCGGCGGCGCGGGCGGGGCCGGGGGAGCGGGCGGGGCGACGGGAGCGGGCGGGGCCACGGCCGCGGCCGCCGGAGCCGGCTCCTCGTCCACGGAGACGCCGAAGTCGGTGGCGATGCCGGCGAGGCCGTTCGCGTACCCCTGGCCGACCGCGCGCACCTTCCAGACGCCGCCGCGCTGGTAGACCTCGACGACGACGAGCGCCGTCTCGGTGCCCAGCTGCGGCGGGGTGAAGGTGGCGATCACCGCGGAGCTATCGGCGTTGCGCACGGTGGCGGTGGGCTCGATGCCCTGGAAGGACTGCCCGGCGGCGTCGGGGCTGGCGGTGACCACGATCCGCTCGATGCCCGGCGGCAGCCCGCCGGTGTCCACGGTGATGGAGTCCGGCGACGCACCCCCGCCGGACCGGTAACCGACACCGGGCCCGGAGGGCTGGTTGAAGAAGATGAAGTCGGCGTCGGAACGCACCTTGCCGTCCGCCGTGAGGAGCAGGGCCGATACGTCGAGGCGTACCGGCGCGGCCACGTCCACCGTCACACGGACGGCATTGAGTGGCAGGTTCGATCCAGGGGTCATAGCGGTCATGCCCGGAGAACGACCGGAAGGGCTTTGCCGTTCCCTTACCCTCGCGCGAGATTTCAGCGCCGGTTGCGGGGGTGGTTCCGCGCCGTGCGCTCGTTGCCGAACTTGTACGAGCCCGTCCAGCGGGCCATCACGAGCTGCGCGTCGCCGGACTCCACCTCGGCCAGGAACTTGTCGGCCCGGCCGCCCCGCAGGGTGGCCGCGGCGCGACCCTGGTGGGTGATGGTTACGTACTGGTCGCCCAGTTTCTCGTACGTGAATCCGTGTGGCCTCGGCATGGGCCGCAGCCTGCCCCGCCGCGGGCGGGGCGGGCAACGGGTTTTGGGAGGTGCTCGGCGGGCCGGCCCGAGGCGGCCCGGCCCGGGTGGGCCGGCCCGCGGCGGTTCAGCCGCCCGTCACCCGGCGCGGCAGCCCCAGCGGGTTGGCCTCGCGCAGCTCCGCCGGAAGGAGCGCGTCCGGCACCGACTGGTACGCCACCGGCCGCAGCCAGCGCTCGATCGCGGTGCCGCCCACCGAGCTGGAGTGCGAGGTCGCCGCCGGGTACGGGCCGCCGTGGTGCTGGGCCGGGGCCACCGCGACCCCGGTCGGCCAGCCGTTGACCACGATCCGGCCCGCCAGCCCCGTGACCTGCCCGATCAGCTCGCCGGCCGGGCCCGGCGCGCCGTCCGTCTCGGCGGCCGACAGCTGGAGGGTGGCGCTCAGGTTCCCGGAGAGCCGGCCGAGCACCGCGCCCGCCTCGCCCTGGTCGGCGTACCGCACGACGACCGTGACCGGGCCGAAGCACTCCTCCAGGAGGACCTCGTACGCGCTGCCCGCGAGGAGCTCGCCGGCCCGCACGGTCAGGTAGCCCGCGCCGACGGTGTGCTCCCCGCCGGAGCCGGGGGTGACGGGCGCCTCGACGCCGGGCAGCGCGGCCCGCTCGCGCACCCCGGAGATGAAGTTCTCCCGCATCCGGTGGTCGAGCAGGACCCCCGGCTCGGTCTCCCCGAGCGCCTTGGTGAGCTCGCCGGTGACCCGGTCGCCGTCCGGGCCCTCGGGCACCAGCACCAGGCCGGGCTTCACGCAGAACTGGCCGACGCCGAGGGTGATCGCGCCCGCGAGCCCGCTGCCGATCTCCTCGGCGCGCTCGGCGGCAGCGGCCGGGGTGACCACGACGGGGTTGAGGGAGCCCAGTTCGCCGTGGAAGGGGATCGGCACGGGCCGGGCGGCCGCCGCGTCGAACAGGGCCCGCCCGCCCCGGATGGAACCGGTGAATCCGGCGGCGGCCACCAGCGGGTGGCGGATCAGCTCCAGGCCGGCGTCGAAACCGTGGACCACGCTCACCACGTCGGCCGGGAGGCCGACGGCGACCGCCGCGCGGCGCAGCAGCGAGGCGCACAGCTCGGAGGTGGCGGGGTGGTCGGGGTGCGCCTTGACGACCACCGGGCAGCCGGCGGCCAGCGCGCTCGCGGTGTCGCCGCCGGGGACGGAGAAGGCGAGCGGGAAGTTGGAGGCGGCGTAGACCGCGACCACGCCGAGCGGGACCTTGTAGCGGCGCAGTTCCGGCCGGGGCGGACTGAGGGAAGGGTCGGCGCGGTCGATCCGGATGTCGAGGTAGGCGCCCTCGTCCACGGCGTCGGCGAAGGCGCGCAGCTGGCCGGTGGTGCGGGCCAGTTCGCCGGTGAGCCGGCCCGGGCCGAGCGCGGTCTCGGCGTCGGCGGCCTCGATGACGTGGGCGGCGGCCTCGTCGAGCAGCGTGGCGGCGGCACGCAGGAAGGCGGCGCGGGTGGGGGCGTCGTCGAGGGGGCCACGGGCGGCGTGGGCGGCTCGTACGGCTTCGTCCACCTCCCGGGATGTGGCCTCCACCGCAACCTGCTCGCGCTGCTTCCCGGTGCGGGGGTCCACACTCCAGACTGGTGTCGTTGTCATGGGCCCACTGCCTCCTGGATCGTTCAGTATTCTGAACGCGGTTCCGGTGGATGAATGATCACATCTGCTGTGGACTCTATTTCCGCGTCCTCCGCGTGACAAGAGGCGACCAGAGGGGAAGCAGGCGTATGACGACGGCCGAGTCGGAGATCCCGGCCCAGGGGGCGCCGGTCAAATCAGCGGTGCGGACCGTCCTGTTGCTGGAACACTTCGCGGCGCGGCCGGGGCTGCACAGCCTGGCCGACATCCAGCACGACCTCTCCCTGCCCAAGTCCAGCCTCTACATGCTGCTGCGCACCCTGGTGAACCTGGGGTGGGTGGAGACGGACGCGACGGGCACGCGGTACGGCATCGGCGTACGGGCCCTGCTGGTCGGCAGCTCGTACATCGACGGCGACGAGGTGGTCGCCGCCGCCCGGCCCACCCTCGACCGGCTCTCCGACGACACGACGGAGACCATCCACCTGGCCCGGATGGACGGGACGAGCGTGGTGTACCTCGCCACCCGGCAGTCCCAGCACTACCTGCGCCCCTTCACCCGGGTCGGGCGGCGGCTGCCCGTGCACTCGACGGCGCTCGGGAAGGCGCTGCTGGCCACGCACTCGGACGCGGAGGTACGGGGGCTGCTGCCGCGGCGGCTGGAGGCGGTCACCGAGCACACCATCACCGACCGGGAGCAGCTCATCGAGGAGCTGGCGTTGGTGCGCGAGCAGGGGTACGCGGTGGACCGGGAGGAGAACACGCTCGGGCTGCGCTGCTTCGGGGTGGCCGTGCCGTACCGGACTCCGGCGCGGGACGCGGTGAGCTGCTCGGTGCCGGTGGCCCGGCTGACGGCGGGGCACGAGCAGGTCATCAAGGCGGCGCTGTTCGAGGCGCGGGACCGGCTGTCGGTGGTGACGCGCCGCATGTGACGCACCGCATGTGACGCGCCGCATGTGACGCGCCGGAGTGACGCGGTGCGGTGACGCGGTGCGTGTGGGGCGGCGGAGTGACGCGGTGCGGTGACGCGGTGCGTGTGGGGCGGCGGAGGGTGTGGTTCCTCCCCCGGCCGGGGGAGGCGGTTCCCCTTCGCGGGGGAGGTGGCGGGGCGGCGGACCCGGGACCGTTGAGTCATGAGCACACGAGCAGTTCACTCGACGAACGCGACGCGACCGCCGCAGCCGCTGCAACAGCCGCAGCCTCCTCAGCGGCAGCCGAGGCAGCAGCCTCGGCCTCAGCCGTCGGCCTCCCGGCCGGGGACCGCACGGAACATCCTGCGGGTGGCGGCCCTGGCCGCCACCGTGCCGTACCTCGCGCTCAAGACCGCCTGGCTGGCGGGGAGTCGGATCGGGATACCGGACGGCAGCGTGCTGCTGGACCCCGAGCCCTTCCTCATAGCGGCGAATGCCGTCACGGTGGCCATGGACGCCTGCGTGATCCTGCTCGTGCTGGTGCTCACCCGGCCCTGGGGCGTGCGGGTACCGGCCTGGCTGCTGACCGTCCCGGTGTTCGTCGCCACCGGCCTGCTGACTCCGATCTTCCTCGGGTTCCCCGGTCAGCTGCTCATCAAGCTGCTCGGCTTCGGGACGGACCCCGCCGAGACGGCGACACGGGAACCCTTCCTGGACCCCTGGGTGTTCAACGTCGTCTACACCGGCTTCGTGATCCAAGGACTCGCCCTGGCCGGACTGTTCGTGCCCTACGCGCGGGAGCGCTGGGGCCGGCAGTGGCAGGGCGTGCTGGGGCAGCGGCTGCCGTCGTCCACGGGGGTGGTGGCGGCAGCCGCGGCAGCGGCCGGCCTGGCGATCGCGGCGGTGCACGCCTACTGGGCCTTCGGCGGTACGGCCGGGCTGGATGCCGAGCAGGTGGCCGCGTACTCCACGGAGAGGGCCATCGTCACCGTGGTCCACGGGATGTGCGCGCTCGCCGCCGGAGCGGGGGCGCTGCTCCTGGCCCGCGGCGGGGAACTGCGGCCACGGTGGCCGCTCGGCCTCGCCTGGATCGGGGCGGGGGCGACCTTGAGCTGGGGGACCTGGATGCTGATCACCACGCTGGGACCGCAGCTGGACGGCGGTGAAGGGCCTTCCGGGACCGCCCAGTTGATCTACGCTGGCCAGATGATCACCGGATCGCTCGCCGCCGCCGTCCTCGCCCGGTTCCTCATATCCCGTCGCGAGGGGTGATGCGCGAGGGCCTGGGCAGGCTGTTGGGGGCGCGGGCCCGGCTGCGCTGGATCCACCTGATCCTCGGCGGGGCGCTGCTGATGCCGTACTTCCTGCTCGCCCAGGTGGGGGTCGGCATGGCGGCCGGCGGGGTCAATGCCTTCAGCTCCCTCCCACTGATGCTCGCCGCCTACGCGGCGGCCCTGCCCATCGCCGCGGCCACCGCCGTGTTCGGGCTGGTCCGGCCGCTGTCGGTGACCGCCGTCCGGGCCATGTGCGGGGTGGCGGGGGAGGGGCTGGCCGACGGGCCGGCGCGGTCCTGGGCCGCCCGGGGACGGGCATCGGCCTGGTGGACCCTGCACCTGGGCGTCGGCGCGGTGATCAGCGGGATGACCTTGGCGGTCCCGCCCATGGCGGTGGTGCTGATCGCGCTGCCGCTCGTGAGTGGACCGCGGAGGATCGAGATCGGACTGGGCTGGTTCTCCACGAGGGCCGATCCGTATCTGTCCCCCCTGCTCGGGATCGGCCTGCTGGCCGGGCTCGCGCTGTGCGCCGCCGGGGCCGGGGCGCTGCTGGCCCGGCTGGCGCCCGTACTGCTCGGGCCGACGGCGGCCGACCGGCTGGCCGCGGCCGAGGAGCGGGCCGCCGACCTGGCCGTGCGCAACCGGCTGGCCCGGGAGCTGCACGACGCGGTCGGGCACGCGCTGAGCGCCGTCACCCTGCAGGCGGTCGCCGCCCAGCGGGTGCTGGAGCGCGACCCCGGCTTCGTACGGGAGGCGCTGGCCGCGATCGAGGACACCACCCGGCGGACGGTGGGCGAGCTGGACGCCGTACTGGGCCTGCTGCGGGACGGGGACCCGGCCCGGCCGGACGCCGCGCCCGCGCCGACCCTCGCCGCCGACCTCGACGGGCTGCTGGCCCGCACCCGGGCCGCCGGCACCACCGTCACCGCACACCAGGACCCCGGACCCGCCGGGGACTGGGCCTGGCTTCCGGCGATCGCCTCCCGCGAGGCGTACCGGATCGTCCAGGAGGGACTCAGCAACGCCCTTCGCCACGGCGCCGGCCCGGTGGATCTGCGGATCCGCGTACAGGCCGGCCACGACACCGGACACCGTCAATTGGAGATCACCATGACCAATCCGCCCGCCGCGCCCGAGAACCGGGAGCCCCGTACCACCGGGGGCCGTGGACTGCGCGGCTCCGCCGAGCGGGCCGCACTGCTCGGCGGCAGCGTCGAGGCGGGGCCGCACGGGGACCTGTGGCGGCTGCGGGCCGTCCTCCCGCTCGGCGGAGGCGACCGATGACCGCGCAGGCCCCGTCGGGCCGCCCGCCGCTGCGCATCGTGCTCTGCGACGACGAGCGGATGGTCCGCACCGCGCTGCGGGTCATCCTGGAGGCCGAAGCCGATCTGGAGGTCGTCGGCGAGGCGGCCACCGGGGCCGAGGCGGTCTCTCTGGTCCGCTCGCTGGCCCCGGACGTGGTGCTGATGGACGTCCGGATGCCCGAGATCGACGGCATCCGGGCCACCGAGCAGATCCTCGCCACGATGAGCGCGCCGCCCCGGATCGTGGTCGTCACCACCTTCGAGAACGACGCCTACGTCTATGACGCGCTGCGTGCGGGAGCCGCCGGCTTCCTCCTCAAGCGGGCCGACCCCGACGAGCTGATCGGCGCGGTCCGGCTCGTCGCGCGCGGCGACTCGCTGCTCTTCCCGGCCGCCGTCCGCTCCCTCGCCGCCGCCCACACGGCCGATGCCCCGCCCGCCACCGCGCCCTGGGTGGCCCGGCTCACCGACCGCGAGGCCGACATACTGCGCCTGATGGCCACCGGGCTGTCCAACCACGAGATGAGCGAGCGCCTCGGTGTCGGACCGCAGACGGTCAAGACCCACGTCGCGGCGGTCCTCACCAAGACCGGCTCCCGCGACCGCACCCAGGCGGTCATCGCGGCGTACGAGGGGGGATTCCTCATGAAGAAAGGCTGAGAACCCGGCCACAATCGGGGCAGAGCGGAACGGCTGGGACGGCTGGGACGTCCTTCTGGGGGATGAACAAGACGATCAGGCGTGCGTCGGTCTTCTGTCTGCTTCTGGTGCTGGCCCTGCTGGTCCGCGTCACCTGGGTGCAGGCATACCAAGGCCAGGCCCTCGCAGACGACAAGCACAACCGCCGCAATCTCATCGGGCAGTACGAGAACCCGCTGGGCAACATCATCGTGGGCGGGGAGGCGATCACCGGCTCGACGAAGACGGGCGGCAGGGACTTCGGCTACAAGCGGACGTACGTCGACGGCCCCCTCTACGCGCCGATCACCGGGTACAGCTCCCAGGCCTACGGCACGACCATGCTGGAGGGCATCTACAAGAACGTCCTCAACGGCTCCGACAGCCGGCTGAAGACCGTGATGGACGTGCTCACCAACAAGCGGGCCGACCCGGGCAACGTCCTGACCACCATCGACAAGGGCGTCCAGAAGGCCGCCTACGACGCGCTCCAGGGCAAGCAGGGCTCCGCCGTGGCCATCGACCCCACGACCGGCGAGATCCTCGCCGTGGTGAACAACCCCTCCTTCGACCCGGGCACCATCGCCGGCGCCAATGACGACAAGGCCTGGACCGAGCTCTCCGCCGACAAGGGCAAGGCCATGGAGAACGTGGCGCTCCGCAAGCCCCAGGCGCCCGGCTCCACCTTCAAGCTGGTCACCCTCGCCGCCGCGATCGAGAACGGCCTCATCACGAACATCGACCAGCAGACCGGCATCCCCGACCCGTACACGATCCCGGGCACCCGCACCCTGCTGCCGAGCGAGGCGGGCTCCGCGGCTTGCAACAACGTTTCCCCGCGCACCGCCCTGCGCCTGTCCTGCAACAACGTCTTCGCCGAGCTCGCGTCCAAGCTCGGCCAGGACAAGATGCGCGCGACGGCCGAGAAGCTCGGTTTCAACGTGCAGATCGACACCCCGGTCCGCACCAACCCGTCGAGCAAGTACCCGTCGGCGAAGATGTCGGTCGACCAGGTCGCGCAGACGGGTATCGGCCAGTTCGACGTGCAGGCCACCCCGCTCCAGATGGCGATGGTGACGGCCGCGATCGAGAACGGCGGCAAGCTCGTCGCCCCGCACATGGTCTCCGAGGTGACCGACGCCAACGGCAACGTGCTGGAGAGCTTCAAGAACCCGAAGTCCCAGCAGGTCATGAGCGAGAGGACCGCCTCGATGATCCGCGATGCCATGCGCACGGTCGCCACCGAGGGCGGCGGCAAGCCGGCCCAGGTGACGGGCGCCGAGGTGGGCGGCAAGACCGGTACCGCACAGCGCGGTGTCAACAACAGCCTCGCGCCGCTCGCCTGGTTCACCTCGTACGGCAAGCTGAACGGCAAGCAGATCGCCGTCGCCGTGGTGATCGAGAACTCGGACACCGACCGCTCCGAGATCGGCGGCGGCAGGCTGGCCGCCCCCATCGCCCAGAAGATGATGGAGGCGTGGCTGAAGAAATAGCCGCGCGGGCAACGCAGCCGACGCGCCGGGAACCGTCATGGCTCCCGGCGCGTTTCCATTCCCATGATCAGAACCGCACAACCGGCCGACCTCGACGCCATCGCCGCTCTGCACACCCGGGCCCGCGCCACCTACTACCAGGGGCACATCCCCGAGCAGGCCTACGCGGGCGACGCCGAACTCGCGCGGACCCGCGAGGGATGGACCCGGGCCGTCGCCCGCGCCGCCGCCGACGGCGCCGTCCTGTGCGCCGAGCAGGATGGCGAGGTCACCGGGGTCGCCGCCTACCGGGTCGTGGACGGCGAGACCACCCTGACCCAGCTCCACGTCGATCCGGTCCACTGGCGCCGGGGCACCGGGGCCGCCCTGCACGCCGCCTGCCTGGACGCCTGGCGCCGCGCCGGAATCCGCCGGGTCCGCCTGGAGGTCTACGAGCACAACCTCCGCGCCCAGGCCTTCTACGCGACCCACGGCTGGCTCCCGGACCCCTCCACCCCTCACGCGGGCAGCCACCGCACCCTCTGGCTGCAGGTCTGCCCGCCGCCCGCCCCGTCCGGGGAATGAGACGGGGTGCCGGATGGTTGAACCGGCAAACAGTTTCATCCCTGAACGTGGAGAGAAGAAAGATCATGCGCGTCGAGATCTGGAGCGACATCGCCTGCCCGTGGTGCTACATCGGCAAGGCCCGTTTCACCAAGGGGCTGGCCGAGTTCGCGCACCGCGACGAGGTGGAGGTCGTCTTCCGGTCCTTCGAGCTCGACCCCCATGGAGCCAAGGGGGTCACCGCCCCCGTTCTGGAGATGCTCGCCAAGAAGTACGGCCGCACCCTCGACGAGGCGCGCGGCATGGAGGCGCACGTCGCCGCCAGTGCCCGTGCCGAGGGGCTGGAGTACCGGACCGAGGGCCGCGACCACGGCAACACCTTCGACATCCACCGCCTGCTGCACCTGGCCGGCGCCCGGGGTCGGCAGGAGGAGCTGCTCGATCTCGCCTACCTGGCCAACTTCGGTGAGGAGCGCTCCGTCTTCGACCCCGAGGTGCTGGTCGCGCTCGCCGTCGAGGCCGGACTGGACGAGGCCGAGGTCCGTGCCGTCCTCGCCGACGACTCCGCCTACGCCGACGAGGTCCGGGCCGATGAGCGCGAGGCCGCCGAGCTCGGCGCGAACGCCGTGCCGTTCTTCGTCCTCGACCGCCGCTACGGGATCTCCGGCGGGCAGCCGGCCGAGGTGTTCACCCGGGCCCTGGAGCAGGCGTGGGCCGGGCGTGAGGTCGAGGAGCCGGCCGCCGGCGCCGAGGTGTGCGAGCCCGACGGGGCGTGTGCGGTCCCGCAGGTATAAGGATCAGTTTGAGTGGGCGCAGTAAATCCGGCAATGGACTTTGGGTCGTTCCTGGCGCAGAGTTGAAGGCATGGATCTTCCGATCGCCGAAGCGACCCGTGCCGAATTCGCCCACTCCACCACCTACCTCAACACCGCCAACTGCGGTGTCCTCCCGCGTTCCGCCGTCGCGGCCGTACGGGAACTGGCCGAGGCGGCGGGGGCCGGAATCCCCGCCGGATTCGGCGACTTCGACCGCGTGAACCGGGTCCGGGCCGCCTTCGCCCGCCTGGTCGGGGTGGACGTCGAGCGGGTGGCCGTCGGCTCGGCCGTGGCCACCCACGTCAGCCTGATCGCGGCGTCACTGCCGCCCGGCGCCGAAGTCCTGTGCGTGGAGGGCGACTTCGCCTCCGTGATCAACCCCTTCGTGGTCCGCGGCGACCTCAAGGTGCGCTTCGCGCCCCTGGAGACCGTCGCCGAGGCCGTCGGCCCGGACACCGCCCTGGTCTCGCTGAGCGCCGTCCAGTCCGCCGACGGGCGGATCGCCGACCTGGCCGCCGTGCGCGCGGCCGCGACGGGGCACGGGGCCCGGATGCTCGTGGACGCGACCCAGGCGGCGGGCTGGCTCCCCTTCGACGCGTCGCCGTACGAGTACACGGTCACCGCCGGCTACAAGTGGCTGCTCGGCTCCCGCGGGGTCTCGTACCTGACCGTGTCGCAGGAGGCCCAGCAGACCCTGACCCCGCTGCACGCCGGATGGGTGGCGGCGGAGTCCATGTGGGACGCCACCTACGGGCCGATGCCTCAACTGGCCCGTGACGCAAGGCGGTTCGACGAGTCTCCGGCCTTCCTCGGCTACCACGCGGCCGAGCCCTCGCTGGCCCTGCTGGAGCGGATCGGCATCGAGGCCGTCCACGCCCACGACACCGCGCTGGCCGCCCGCTACCGGGCCGGGCTCGCCCGCCTCGGCCACGAGCCGGTGCCCGGCGGGGCCGCCATCGTCTCGGTGCCGGGCCTCGCCGACCGGCAGCCCGCCCTCCAGGCGGCCGGCATCGCCACCTCCGCCCGCGCGGGCGCCCTGCGCGCCTCGTTCCACCTCTACACCACCGAGGCGGACGTGGACCGGCTGCTGGACGCCCTCTCCGCGCCCTGAGGTGCCGGGGGCCCGGCCCTGCCCGCCGAGTACGCACGTACAGTGCCGACATGAGCGATGTGCTGCACGTGAAGGGGCGGGTGCTGGTCGGGCCCGACGAGGTCCGCGACGAGCTCTGGGTGGTCGGCGGGAGGATCTCCTACGAGCGCCCGCCCGGCGCCCGGGAGGTCATCACGGTGACCGGCTGGACCCTGCCCGGGCTGGTCGACGCCCACTGCCACGTGGGACTGGACTCCCACGGCCCGGTCGACGCCCAGGCCGCCGAGCGCCAGGCCCTCACCGACCGCGACGCCGGGACCCTCCTCATCCGCGACGCCGGATCGCCCTCCGACACCCGCTGGATCGACGACCGCGAGGACCTGCCGAAGATCATCCGGGCCGGCCGGCACATCGCGCGCACCCGCCGCTACATCCGCAACTACGCGCACGAGATCGAGCCCGCCGACCTCGTCGAGTACGTCGGCCGCGAGGCGCGGCGCGGCGACGGCTGGGTGAAGCTGGTCGGCGACTGGATCGACCGCGAGGTCGGGGACCTGGCGGCCTGCTGGCCCCGCGCCGAGGTCGAGGCGGCCATCGCCGAGGCACACCGGCTGGGCGCCCGGGTGACGGCGCACTGCTTCGCCGAGGACTCGCTGCGCGACCTGGTGGAGGCGGGGATCGACTGCATCGAACACGCCACCGGCCTCACCGAGGACACCATTCCGCTGTTCGCGGAGCGCGGGGTCGCGATCGTCCCGACGCTCGTGAACACCGCGACGTTCCCGAAGCTGGCGGCGGGCGGCGAGGCGAAGTTCCCGGACTGGTCGGCGCACATGCGACGGCTCCACGAGCGGCGCTACGACACCGTCCGGGCCGCCTACGACGCGGGCATCGAGGTCTACGTCGGCACCGACGCGGGCGGTTCCCTGCCGCACGGCCTGGTCGCCGCCGAGGTCACGGAGCTGGTGAAGGCGGGCATCCCGCCGCTGGACGCCCTCTCGGCGACGGCCTGGGCGGCGCGGGAGTGGCTCGGCAGGCCCGGTCTGACCGAGGGGGCGCCGGCGGACCTCGTGGTCTACGCCGCCGACCCGCGGGCCGACGTACGGGCGCTGGCCCAGCCGCTGCGGGTCGTGGTGAACGGCAAGGTCAGGGCCTGAGCGGCGCGCCCGTACGCATGTTGACGGGGCGTGACATCCGGGGCCCGGCGGTCGTTAAGAAAGCCCGCACGGGAGGCCTGCCTGAGACGGGAGGGAACTCCCGTGGTTCCTGAGGCGAAGAGAATCGAATACATGCGTGGAAACCACCCTTTGGGGTGAACTCACGTCAGGTGGCTGCCCGTTCACTCTCAGTGCGTAAAGATTCCGGGGTCGAGGCCGTCGACGCGCGCAATGTCCCCCATTGGCGGCGCGACGGCACCCATCTCCCCGGGGGTTCCACCACCTTGAACAGCAACACCTTCCGCATGCCCGCGGCCGTCCTTCTCGCCACGGGAGCGGTAGCCCTGCTCACCGCTCCGCCCGCCTCCGCCACGGGAGGCGGCGGAGCCGGCGGCGAGGGCAAGGCCGGCGCCGTCGTCCTGCGCACCGGACTGGACGTGGGCCTGCTCAACAAGACCGTGCACGTCCCGCTGAAGGCCACCCTCAACGAGGTCAGCGCCCCGGCGGCGGCCGAGAAGACCGCACTGACCGTCACCCTGGACGGGGTCGAGGGCGACAAGCCGGTCAGCGTCCTGCGCGCCGACGTGGCCACCTCCAAGGCGACCGCGGACAAGACCCGCGCGGAGGCGGAGGCGAACCTCGCCAAGGCCAAGGTCCATGTGCCCGGGCTGCCGTTGCTCTCCCTCATCGAGGTGGAGAAGGTCACCTCCAAGGCCGTCTGCGAGGCGGGCAAGAAGCCCGTGGCCAGCTCGAACGTCCTCGGGACGGTGACGGCGCTCGGCAAGAAGGTCACCCTGTCGGCGGGCGGTCCCACCAAGATCGAGGTCCCGGGCGTGGGCCTGGTCAGCCTGGAGCTGTCCGGTACGCAGACCACCTCCACCACGGCCGCCGCCGCCGCGCTGCGCCTGAAGGTGTCGGTGAACCCGCTGAACCTGAACGTGGCACAGGTCGACGGCGAGATCGTGCTCGCCGAGGCGCACTGCGAGTCCCCGACCGGTCCGGCGCCGACCCCGTCCACCGCGTCGGCCACGCCGGACGTCAAGCCCCAGACCGGAGCCTCCGGAACCGGCTCGGCCCTGACGACCAACGCCAACGCCAACCTCGCCGAGACCGGCGGCGGTTCGCTGACCCCCTACGTCGCGGGCGGGGCGCTGGTGCTGCTCGGCATCGGCGGGGGCGCGCTCGTCGTGACCCGCCGCGGCAGGGCTTCGTAGCACTGCCCGGGGCGCACGCGCCGGGACACCCGCTGGAGCACCCGGAGGGGAGTGCTCGGCGGTGGCGTTTCGGCGGGCGGTGTCTCAACGGGCGCCGTCTCAGCGGGTGGCGTGCTCCAGCCCCTGCCCGCCCGCGCCGCGTGACATCACGGCCTCGGTGACCTGCTGGTCGATCCGGGCGTACTCGCTGCGCTTGGCGGCCGGGAGCGTGCTGTCGGAGGCCGCGCAGGAGGCGCAGACGACGCGGAACGGCGGCCCCATGTCCGAGAACTGCGTGAGGTACTCGGCCTTCACCACCTCCCAGCGTCCGGGATGAGCCGCCGCCGGGGCGAAGGTGAAGCGGGGGACCGAGGACTGGTTGCCGCGCAGTTTGTCGGCCGGTACGAAGCTGGCGACCTGGTCGCCCATGCCGAACACCACCCAAGTGCCGTTGATCTTCTCGTAGGGCTGCGGCACGTGGTTGTGCGTGCCGATGATCAGATCGATGTCGGGGAGGCCATCGGCCGAGCGGGAGGCGGTCAGCGCCTCGGACAGCGCGCGTTGCTGCTCGTCGGGCGCCGTCTGCCACTCGGTGCCCCAGTGGACGCTGAGCACCACCACGTTCGCGCCGCCCGCCCGGGCGGCGCGAGCGTCGGCGATGATCCGGTCCTTCTCGATCAGGTTGACGGCCCACGGCTTGTCCGCGGGGAGCGGGATGCCGTTCGTGCCGTAGGTGTACGACAGTTGGGCGACCTTCGCGCCGCCCGCCGCCATCAGGGCCGGAGCCTTGGCCTCCTCCCCGCTGCGGGCCGAGCCGACGTGCGGGATGCCGACCCGGTCCAGGTGTTCCAGGGTGCGGGCGAGGCCCTCGTAGCCGTCGTCCAGCGTGTGGTTCGAGGCGGTGGAACAGCCGTCGTAGCCCGCGTCCTTGAGCGCGTCCGCCAGCTGGTGCGGGGCCTTGAAGAGGGGATAGCCGGTGTAGGGGCCGCCGGGGCGCCCGTACGGTATCTCGTGGTGGCATATCGCCAGGTCGGCGGCGGAGACCAGGGGTTTGACCCCGGCGAGTATCTTCCGGAAGTCGTACTCGCCGGCCTTGCCCGCGTCGTCCGCCGACCGCTGGACGATCGAGGGGTACGGGATGACGTCACCCGTCGCCACCAGGGCGAATGCCCGTCCGGCGGGCGCGGCCGGCGCGGTGCTCGCCGTCGGCGCGGGCCGTGGGCCGAGCCGCTGCTCCGCGGTGGTCCCCCGGCCCCCGTCACCGTCGAGCAGCCGCGGAACGACGAGGACCCCGCCCCCCACGACCACCAGCCCGGCGACGACCGCGCCCACCCGCGCGGATGCCCTCATCGCTGCCCCCTGCTGCCACACGTCCGACCCGGTGCCTCGTGCACCCGCCCCCGAGCGCCATGGTAGGCGCACTGCCCGTACGCCCCGTCGGGAAGCGGCTGTTCGGGGCATCGGTCCCTGGCGCCGAAGCCCAGCCCGGCCGGTTCCGCCGGGGTCGGGTGTGTGCCGGGGCGTCCCCGCAGGGCGCCGAACACAACACCGCCGCACCCCCCGACCCCTCGCCACGTTCGGCGCCCGAGGAGACGCCCCGGCGCGCGCCCGACCCCCCCCGGGCCCCCGGGCCAGCCCCGGTGCTTCGGGTCAAGGCGCGGCGAGCGCAAGGGCGTGGTCCATGGCCTGGAGCAGCCGGCCCGTCGTCGCCCGGTCGCGGACCGCCAGCCGGAGCCAGGTGTGGTCCAGCCCCGGGAAGGTGTCACCGCGGCGGACGGCGAAGCCGAGGGCGCGCAGCCGGGTGCGGACCTCCGCGCCGCCCGCCACCCGGATCAGGACGAACGGCCCCTCCGCCACCCCCACGACCGAGATCTCCTCGAACTCCGCGAGCCCGGCCAGCAGGTGCGCCCGGTCCACCGCGATCTGCCGGGCCGCCTCCGCCGCCTCGGCCAGCGCCGCCGGAGCCACGCAGGCCTCGGCCGCCACCAGCGCCGGGGTCGACACCGGCCACAGCGGCTGCGCGGCCGCCAGCTTCGCGATCACCTCGGGCTCGGCCAGCACGTAGCCGATCCGCAGCCCCGCCAGCCCCCAGGTCTTCGTCAGGCTCCGCAGCACCACCAGCCCCGGTACGTCCATGCGTCCGGCCAGGGCCTCCCGCTCGCCCGGGACGGCGTCCATGAACGCCTCGTCCACCACCAGGATCCGGCCCGGCCGGGCCAGCGCGGCCAGCGTCGCCGCCGGATGCAGGACGGACGTCGGGTTGGTCGGGTTGCCGATCACCACCAGGTCCGCGTCCTCGGGGACGGCCGCCGGGTCCAGCCGGAACCCGTCCGCGGGCCGCAGCACCACCCGCTCCACCCGGTGCCCCGCGTCCCGCAGGGCCGCCTCCGGCTCGGTGAACTGCGGATGCACCACGACCGGCCGTACGGCGCCCAGGGCCCGGGCGATCAGCACGAAGGCCTCCGCCGCCCCGGCCGTCAGCAGCACCCGCTCGACCGGCAGCCCGTGCCGTGCCGCCACCGCCGCGCGGGCGGACCGCCCGTCGGGGTACGCGGCGAGATCGCCGAGGGAGGCGGCGATCCGCTCCTTGAGCCAGGCCGGGGGCGTGTCCGCGCGTACGTTGACCGCGAGGTCCACCAGCGCGGAGCCCGCGTCGATCACCTCCGCGTCCCCGTGATGGCGCAGGTCGTGAGCCTGCGCGGTGGCCACCGCGCAAGTCGCCGCCACCGACCGCCGCTTGGGTACGAGGAGTTCCCCGCCCCCGGCGAGGGCCGCGGCCTCCGCCACCGAGGGGGTCCCGGCGGCGGTGCGGGCCGCGTCCGAGGGGTGCGGCACGGTGATCGCGGCCAGCTGCTCGGAGGGGTAGCCGAGGAGGGGCACGCCGAAACGTTCCGCCGCGCCCGCGATCCCCGCCTCGCCCACCTTCGACTCCACCGTGGCCAGCGCCGTCACCGCCGCCGTGGCCAGCCCGGCCCCCCGCAGCGTCTCCTCGACCAGGGCGCAGACCTCCGCGACGGAAACCCCCGCGCGTCCGCCGACCCCGACCACCAGCTGCGTCACGTGCTCGCCCACCGGGGATCCTCCTCCGTAGTCACCGTCACCATCACCGCAGCCGTCCACGGTCGGTCGTCCGCCGGTCGGTCGTCAACACTCCGCCGCCCGCCACCCGCACGCGGACATGCGCGCGGAGCGGGGAGTCGGTATTCAGGGGCACATGGCCGTGATCGTGGCGTTGGGCGCGTTCCTGATGACCCTGGCGGGCGGATGGACGGCGCAACGCGTCACCGACCGCCGCCACCTCGTGCTGGGCCTGGCCGGCGGGCTGATGCTCGGCGTCGTCGGCCTCGACCTGCTCCCGGAGGCCCTGCACGCGGCGGGGGACGATTTCCTCGGCGTCCCGCTCGCCCTGCTGCTCTTCGTCGCCGGATTCCTCGTCGCGCACGTCGTCGAACGGCTCCTCGCCGTACGCCAGGCCGCGCACGGCGCCGAGAACGGCGGACGCGTCCCCCAGGTCGGGCTCACCGCGGCGGCGGCCATGGTCGGCCACAGTCTCGCCGACGGCGTGGCCCTGGGCGCGGCCTTCCAGGTCGGCGGGGGGATGGGGGTGGCCGTGGCGCTGGCCGTCATCACCCACGACTTCGCCGACGGGTTCAACACGTACACGCTCACCAGCCTCTACGGGAACGCCCGCCGCAAGGCACTGATGATGCTCTTCGCGGACGCCGTCGCCCCCGTCGTGGGCGCGGCGTCCACTCTGCTGTTCACCCTTCCGGAGGAACCCCTCGGGGCGTACCTCGGTTTCTTCGGCGGGGTCCTGCTGTACCTGGCGGCCGCCGAGATCCTGCCCGAGGCCCACCACACGCACCCCGCCCTGTCCACGCTGATGTGCACGGTGGGCGGGGTCGCCGGGATCTGGCTCGTGGTCGGCCTCGCGGACTGATCTCACGGCCGGGCCGCCGCCGCTTCGACGAACCGCAGGGCGACGGACGGCTCCGCCGCCCAGTGCGTGTGCAGGTAGCTGGCGTGCACACCCTGCTGTACGAAGCCCTCGACCCGGCGTTCCGGGTGCGTGAACCCCCAGGCCGGCGCGGCCCCGGCGCCCGGCTCGATCACCGTCCGGTGGAACTCGTGCCCGCGCAGCCGGGTCCCGGCGGGCGCGAGCGCGCTGTCGGACACGGCCACGGCCTCGCGGTAGCCCAGGGTGAGGCGCTCCGACATCCGCGCGTCGGCGTCGAGCACCCCGCACATGGGCTTCCCGTCGAGGGAGCGCGCGAGGTACAGCAGCCCGGCGCACTCGGCGGCGACGGGTCCGCCCTGTGCGGCGAAGTGGGCCACGGCCTTGCGGAGCGGCTCGTTGGCGGACAGCTCGGGGGCGTACACCTCGGGGAAGCCGCCGCCGATCACCAGGCCGGTGGCTCCGTCGGGGAGCGCCTCGTCCCGGAGCGGGTCGAAGGTGACGACGTCGGCGCCGGCGGCGGTGAGGAGCTCGGCGTGCTCCGCGTACGAGAACGTGAACGCGGCCCCGCCCGCCACTGCGACCACCGGTCGCGGTCGCGGACCCCGCCCTGCGGCGCCGTTGCCGGGGGCGCTGCCCCCGGACCCCCGCGCCTCAAACGCCGGCGAGGCTGAAATACCCAGCCCCTCCGGCGTTTGAGGAGCGGGGTCTGGGGCGGAGCCCCAGCTGCGCGCCAGCGCAGTCGACGGCGACCAGGCCTCGCAGTCCATCGCCGGGGCCGTGCGGGCCAACGACATCAGCGCGTCCAGATCGCAGCCGGCCCGGACCTGCGCGGCCAACGCAGAAACCGCGGCCAGCGCATCCGCGCGCCGCTCGGCCACCGGCACCAGGCCCAGGTGCCGCGAGGGCGTGGCCACCTGCGGAGCCCGCCGCAGGACGCCGAGTACCGGCATCCCCGCTTCCTCCAGGGCCTCCCGCAGCATCACCTCGTGCCGGTCGGAGCCGACCTTGTTCAGGATCACGCCCCCCAGCCGCACCTGCGGGTCGAAGGAGGCGAAGCCGTGCACCAGCGCCGCGACCGACCGCGACTGCGAGGACGCGTCGACCACCAGCACCACCGGCGCCCGCAGCAGCTTCGCGACCTGCGCCGTCGATGCCAGTTCACCCCGGCCCGCGGCCCCGTCGTAGAGGCCCATCACGCCCTCGACCACCGCGAGGTCGCACCCGGCCGCCGCGTGCGCGAACAGCGGAGCGACCAGCTCCGGCCCGCACATGAAGGCGTCCAGGTTGCGCCCCGGCCGGCCGGTGGCCAGCGCGTGGTAGCCGGGGTCGATGTAGTCGGGCCCGGCCTTGTGCGGGGACACGGCGAGGCCGCGCTCCGCGAAGGCCGCCATCAGGCCCGTGGCCACGGTGGTCTTGCCGCTGCCGGACGACGGCGCGGCGATGACCAGCCGGGGAACGTTGAACGAGGTCACCACTCGATGCCCTTCTGGCCCTTCTGGCCGGCGTCCATGGGGTGCTTGACCTTGGTCATCTCGGTGACGAGGTCCGCGAACTCCACCAGCTTCTCCGGCGCGTTGCGGCCCGTGATCACCACGTGCTGCGTACCGGGACGGTTCCGCAGCACCTCGATGACCTCGTCGACGTCGATCCAGCCCCAGTGCATCGGGTACGCGAACTCGTCGAGCACGTACAGCCGGTGCGTCTCGGCCGCCAGATCGCGCTTGACCTGCTCCCAGCCCTCCTTGGCCGCCTGCTCGTTGTCGAGCTGCGCGTCCCGCTGGACCCAGGACCAGCCCTCGCCCATCTTGTGCCAGACGACGGAGCCGCCCTCGCCGGAGGCGCCGAGCACCTTGAGCGCGTTCTCCTCGCCGACCTTCCACTTCGCCGACTTGACGAACTGGAACACCCCGATCGGCCAGCCCTGGTTCCAGGCGCGCAGCGCCAGCCCGAAGGCCGCCGTCGACTTGCCCTTGCCCGGGCCGGTGTGGACGAAGACGAGCGGGCGGTTGCGGCGCTGGCGCGTCGTGAGTCCGTCGTCCGGAACGACGGACGGCTGTCCCTGAGGCATTACGCGGCCCTCCTGTTGGTGTGGGATGTGGCAGACGTTCCCGATGCGGGGGACGTCACTGCGGTACGTACGTTCTTCACGAGTCCGGCCAGCGAGTCGGCCCGGAGCCCGTCGAGCGTGACGGCGGGCCCGCCGAGGTCCGCGGCCAGTACCCCGGCCAGCCCCAGCCGGACCGGCCCGGATTCGCAGTCCACGACCACCGAGGCGACGCCCCCGGCGGCCAGCAGCCGGGCGCTGCGTCCCGAGAGTTCGCGCGGGTCGCCGCCCGCGGCCCCGGCCGACGTGGCCCGGCCGTCGGTGACGACCACGAGCAGCGGGCGGCGGCTCGGATCCCGCAGCCGCTCGATCCGCAGCACCTCGTGGGCCTTCAGCAGCCCGGCGGCCAGCGGGGTGCGGCCGCCCGTCGGCAGCTGCTCCAGCCGGGCCGCGGCCGCGTCCACCGAGGACGTGGGCGGCAGCGCCAGCTCGGCCGTGGACCCCCGGAAGGTGATCAGGCCGACCTTGTCCCGGCGCTGGTAGGCGTCCAGGAGCAGCGACAGCACGGCGCCCTTGACCGCGCTCATGCGCTGCCGGGCGGCCATGGAGCCCGACGCGTCGACGACGAAGAGGACGAGGTTGCCCTCGCGGCCCTCCCGCGTGGCCTGGCGCAGGTCGTCCTTCCGGATCACCAGGCCGCGCCCGTCGCGGCCGCGCGCCTTCTGGTGCGGGGCGGCCGCGTGCACGGTGGCCGCCAGGTGCAGCTTCGTGAGCTGGCCGCGGGGGCGCTGGGCCCCGGTGGTCCGGCCGTGGGCGGTGCGGGCGCGCGAACGGCGCCCGGCCGCGCCCTCGCCGAGGCCCGGCACGCTCAGCATCTTGGTCCGGAACGGCTCGGCGGCCCGTACGGCGGCCTGCTCGGGCCCGCCGGCTCCCTGGGCGGAGGGCTGCGGGGCCTCGGGGGCGTCCTCGGGGGCCTCGGCGGGTTCCGGTGCCTCGGGTGGTTCCGGCGCCCCGGTGCTCTCCGACGGCCCGTTGCCCTGCGGGGGCACCCCGCCGCCGTCGGGACCGCCACCGCCCTCGGGGCCGCCACCGTCGTCGTCCGGGCCCTCGGGCTCCGGGTCGGGCTCGTTCTCCGGCTCCGGTTCCGGCTCCTCGTCGGGGAACTGGTCGAGGATCTCGTCCAGCTTGTCCTCGTCGAGCCCGGGGGCGTCGAAGGGGTTGCGGCGCCGCCGGTGGGGGAGCGCCAGCAGGGCGGCCTGGCGCACGTCCTCCTTGCGCACCTCGGTCCGTCCGGCCCAGGCGGCCAGCGCGGTGGCGGTCCGCGCCATCACGATGTCCGCCCGCATGCCGTCGACCTCGAAGGCGGCGCAGGTCGCGGCGATCTGGAGCAGCGCGGTGTCGCCGAGCGCGACTTGCGGGAGCAGCGCCCGCGCGGCCACGACCCGGGCGCGGACCTCGTTCTCGTCACCGGCCCAGCGGGTCGCGAAGCCCGCGGGATCGTCCTCGTAGGCGAGCCGTCGGCGCACCACTTCCACCCGCTGGGCGGGTTCGCGGGAGGCGGCGACCTCGACGGTCAGGCCGAAGCGGTCGAGCAGCTGCGGTCGCAGCTCGCCCTCCTCGGGGTTCATCGTGCCCACGAGGAGGAAGCGGGCGGCGTGGCGGACGGAGACGCCCTCGCGCTCCACGTACGAGGCGCCCATCGCGGCGGCGTCGAGGAGGAGGTCGATGAGGTGGTCGTGGAGGAGGTTGACCTCGTCGACGTAGAGGATCCCGCGGTGGGCGTCGGCGAGCAGCCCGGGCTCGAAGGCCTTCACGCCTTCGGCGAGGGCCCGTTCGATGTCGAGGGCGCCGACGAGACGGTCCTCGGAGGCGCCGACGGGCAGCTCCACCATGCGGGCGGGACGGGCGGCGCCGGGGCCGCTCTCGTGCGGGCCGTCGGGGCAGGCCGGATCGGGCGCGGCCGGCGCGCAGCTGAACCGGCAGCCCGGTACGACGTCCACCTGCGGCAGCAGCGCGGAGAGCGCGCGCACGGCGGTGGACTTGGCGGTCCCCTTCTCACCGCGCACGAGCACCCCACCGACCGCTGGGCTCACGGCGTTGAGCAGGAGCGCCAGCCGCAGGTCGGTCTGGCCGACCACTGCGGTGAACGGGTAGGGCGTGCTCATGCGTTGCTCACTCCTTCGAGGGTGGTGCGGGTCGCTGCCGCGGGCTCTGCCGAGGTCTGCGGGTGCGGCGCCGTTGCCGGGGCTCCGCCCCAGACCCCGCTCCTCAATCGCCGGCGAGGCTGAAAGACCGGGGCTCCGCCCCGAACCCCGCTCCTCAAACGCCGGAGGGGCTGAAAGACAGCCTCGCCGGCGTTTGAGGCGCGGGGGTACGGGGGCGGAGCCCCCGCGGGGTCCGGGGCGGAGCCCCGGGAGCGGTGGCCGGGGTCGCAAGCCCCGGCTTCGGGAAGGGGCGGGGTGGGGGAGGCCGCCCGCAGGGCCACGCCCGTCACGGCGCGCCCGGCGGGAGGAACGGCAGGCCCGCCGGGGCCCCGCCATCGATCAGGCGGAGCAGGGCATCCGTATCCGCGTGCTCCGCGATCAGGTCGCCCAGCAGGTCCAGCTGTTCCTCCCGCAGGGAGGAGAAGGACGTGTCTGCGGCCGGGACGAAACGACGGCCCGAAGCCGCTGCCACCTCACGGAGGAACGCCCGGCGGAAGCCGTCCGACTCCAGCGAGCCGTGCCAGTGGGTGCCCCACACCGACCCGACCCGGCAGCCGTCCAGGAACGGCTCCCCGCCCAGGACCTCGGCCACCCCGTGGTGGATCTCGTACCCCTCGACCGGCTCGCCCAGCGCCGAACCCACCGGCCGGGCCAGGGTCTTCTCCGCGGCGAAGCGCACCCGCACCGGCAGCAGCCCCAGGCCGTCCACCGAACCGGCCCGCGATTCGACCTCGTCCTCGATGTGCTCGCCCAGCACCTGGAACCCGCCGCAGATGCCCAGCACCGGGCGGCCCTCCGCGGCCCGCCGCAGCAGCGCGTCCGCGAGGCCGCGTTCGCGCAGCCACGCCAGGGCCTTCACCGTGCCCCGCGTGCCGGGTACGACGACCAGGTCCGCGTCGGCCAGTTCCTCGGCCCGGTCCACGAACCGCACCACGACCCCCGGCTCCGCCGCGAGCGCGTCGACGTCCGTGAAGTTCGACATCAGCGGCACCGCGCACACGGCGACCCGCAGCACGTCCTCGCCCACCGGCGGCGCGACCACGGACTCCCGTACCGCGCCCCGCAGGGAGACCCGCAGGCCGTCCTCCTCGTCGATGCCCAGCCCGTGCTGGAAGGGCAGCACGCCGTACGTCGCCCGCCCCGTCAGGCCGCGCAGCATCTCCATGCCCGGTTCCAGCAGCGACACGTCGCCGCGGAACTTGTTGACCAGGTACCCCGCGATCAGCGACTGGTCCTCGGCCGACAGCAGCGCCGTCGTACCGAAGAACGACGCGAAGACCCCGCCCCGGTCGATGTCGCCGACCACGACCACCGGGAACCGCGCGGCCCGCGCGATCCCCATGTTCACGATGTCGGTCCGCCGCAGGTTGATCTCGGCCGGACTGCCCGCCCCCTCGCAGATCACGGCGTCATACGTGCCCCGCAGCTGCTCCAGGCAGTCCGTGACGATGCCGAGAAGCTGCTCCTGCCGGCCTCCGTGGTAGCCCCGCGCGCTCATCTCGCCCACCGGCTTGCCCAGCAGCACCACCTGGCTGCTGCGGTCGCTGCCGGGCTTGAGCAGCACCGGGTTCATCAGCGCGGTCGGTTCCACGCGGGCGGCCTGGGCCTGCATGGCCTGGGCGCGCCCGATCTCGGCGCCCTCCCGCGTGACGAACGAGTTGAGCGACATGTTCTGCGCCTTGAAGGGCGCCACCTTCACGCCCTGGCGGGCCAGCCAGCGGCAGATGCCCGCCGTGACCACGCTCTTGCCGGCGTCCGATGTGGTGCCCGCGACCAGCAGTCCGCCGCCGCGCTTCGCGCCGCCGCTCATCGACGTCCCTTCGTTGTCTTACGGGAGCTACGGAAACCACGGGAACCACGGGAGCCACTTGCGCCACGGGAGACCAGCGCCCGGGCCGCCACGCAGGCACCCAGCGCCAGCCAGGTCACCTGACGTGACAGCCGGACCGCCCGCTCGATGTCCGCGACCTCCACCGGCCGCCCCGCCTCGTCGTTCAGCACGGCCCGGTGTTCGACCCGGCCGCCGTACGCCAGGGTCCCGCCCAGTCTGACGCCGAGGGCCCCGGCGAAGGAGGCCTCGACGGGCCCGGCGTTGGGGCTCGGGTGCGCGGCGGCGTCCGCGCGCCACGCCCGTACGGCTCCCCGCCGGTCGGGGCCGGCCAGTACGGCGGCGACCGCCGTGAGCCGGGCCCCCGGCCAGCCGGCCAGGTCGTCGAGTCGGGCGGAGGCCCAGCCGTAGCGCAGGTAGCGGGGGGACTTGTGGCCGACCATCGCGTCCAGGGTGTTCACGGCGCGGAAGGCCAGCAGCCCGGGGACCCCGGCGACGGCGCCCCACACCAGGGCCCCGACCACCGCGTCGGAGGTGTTCTCGGCGACCGACTCCACGACGGCGCGGGCCATCTGCTGGTCGTCCAGCGCCTGCGGGTCGCGCCCGCACAGGTGCGGCAGCCGCTCCCGGGCCACCTCGGTGTCACCGACGGCGAGCGCACCGCCGATGGCGCGGGCCTCCCGGCCCAGCGAGGTGCCGCCGACGACGGCCCAGGTGGCGGCGGCGGTCAGGGCGATACGGGCGGCCGCGGGCCGGGAGCGCACGGCGCGGGCGCCCAGCGCGCCGACGGCGGCCGCGCCTCCGGCGCACACCAGGGTGTGCAGGAGGCCCCGGGCGCGGTCGTCGCGCCACAGGGCGCGCTCGACTGCGGCAGCGGTTCGTCCGAAGGCGGCCACGGGGTGCCCACGGCGGGGATCCCCGAGGATCCGGTCGCCGATCAGGCCCGCCGTGGCGCCGTACGCGAAGACGCGATCGGCACGCATGGTGGCAGGTATGTCCTCACTCAGGGTCCGCGCCCTGGTTCGACGTGTCCGGCGGCGAGAGTTCCTGGCTCCCGGGGCGCACGTGAGGCGTGCGCTCCCCGGTGACAGTGGCGGGACCGCGCCGGATTCGCACCGGACTTCCTCTCCATGCCGCCGTATTGGCTCGGGCAGTCCACCACGCACCGCGAAGGCCCGTCAACTCGCCGTTGACCTGCGGCTCCGCAGGGGCCGGGGGACGCGAAAACTCCCCCCGGGAGAAACCCGGGGGGAGTCGTCACAGGGTCGTGCGCCGTCTCAGGAGACGATCAGGTAGATCCCGTACGTCACGGCCGCCGCGACGAGCGCGAAGCAGACGTACGCGCCGCTGCGGGCCAGGGTGGCGGTGCCGCCCTGCTCGGTGGCGGCCTCGTGCTTGGACAGGCCCACCAGGCCCAGGGTGAACAGGGCCACGAGGGTGACGGTGGCGGAGAGGCTGACCCCGAAGACGGAGCCGAGTGCTTCCCAGTCGATCTTCATACTGCCGTTTCCTCTGTCGTTCTCGGGGTCAGACCGCGGCGGCCGGAGCGGCCGGGGTGGTCGTCGCTGCCGGGATGGTGGCCTTGAGGTCCTCGTCCGTCACGGCCGCGGTGGTACCGGCGGCGGCGACGGTCGGCGGGACGGTGACGGCCGCCATCGCCGTGGTGACGACACCCGGTTCCTCGGCGGCGGCCGGCTCCACGTCGTTGACGTTGTGGTGGTCGACGACCTGGCGGCGCGAGATGAGCCAGATGGCGAAGCAGGAGGCGACCAGGAAGACCGCGACGGCGGCGACGCCGATGTCACCGGTGCGCATGACCAGCTCGGCACCGGAGGCGACCAGGGCGGCGGCCGGCAGGGTCAGGCCCCACGCGATGAACATGCGGGTCGCGGTGGACCAGCGGACCACGCCGCCCTTGCGTCCCAGACCCGCGCCCATGACGGCGCCGGAGCACGCGTGGGTGGTGGAGAGGGAGAAGCCGAGGGAGGAGGAGGCCAGGATGACGCTGGCGGCCGAGGTCTGGGCGGCGAAGCCCTGCTGCGGCTGCAGGTCGGTCAGGCCCTTGCCCATGGTGCGGATGATGCGCCAGCCGCCCAGGTAGGTGCCCATCGCGATGGCCATGCCGGCGGAGACGATGACCCAGACCGGCGGGTTGGCGCCGGCGGGCAGGGCGTTCCCGGCGATGAGCGCCAGGGTGATGATGCCCATCGTCTTCTGCGCGTCGTTGGTGCCGTGCGCGAGGGAGACGAGACCGGCCGAGGCGATCTGACCGGCGCGGTACCCCTTGGTGGAGGTCTTCTCACCGACCCGGTTGCCCAGCTTGTACGTGACCTTGGCGGCCAGCATCGCGGCCACACCGGCCACGAGCGGCGCGGCGATCGCGGGGATGAGCACCTTGGTGACGACGACGCTGCCGTTGACCGCGTCGAGGCCGGCGGAGGCGACCGCGGCACCGATCAGGCCGCCCATCAGGGCGTGGGAGGAGCTGGAGGGCAGTCCGACGAGCCAGGTGACGAGGTTCCAGAGGATCGCGCCGACGAGCGCGGCGAAGATCACCTCTGGCTGGATGCCTTCTTCGTTGACGAGGCCCTTGGAGATCGTCTTGGCGACCTCCACGGACATGAACGCGCCGACGAGGTTGAGCACGGCGGACATGGCCACCGCCGTCTTGGGCTTGAGGGCGCCGGTCGAGATGGTGGTGGCCATCGCGTTGGCTGTGTCGTGGAAACCGTTCGTGAAGTCGAACACGAGAGCGGTAATGATCACGATCCCGAGGAGAAGCGTTATGTGCTCCATTTACCCAGGCTTCTGTTTGACGTCAGTGGCTCGGCGACCGTAAGCAACCTGGGTGAACGGAAGATGAACTGACGCGGGCGGAGCGGTGTACTGACCCGAGGCGTGATCGAGTCATTCGTCCTGATTCCAGCCAAGATCTATCGATTAATGCACGTCAAAGCCGGGTGAATGAACCCCTCCGCGCCGCACCCGCGGTGCGTACGACCGCGCCTCCCGGGCGCCGAATGAGACCTAGATCACCCCGCTCGCGGCGCCGGTGGACCGATTCCCTCCGATGGCGCTCCGGCCGCCCCCGGACGGCGCTCCGGTGGCCCGCCGGAGCCCGGGCCTCGACACTGGAGCGGTGCGTACCGCCACAGCGACGGCAGCGGCCGTCACCACGACCCTCCTGGGCGCCGGTGCGGCCGCCGTCGCGGTCGGCCGGTACGCCGCCGACGCGGCCCTGCGGCCCGAACCCGGCCGCCCGCTGCCGGGCGGACGGCGGCTCAGCGTCCACTCCGCCGCCGCCGGCCGCGTCGCGCTCACCCGCTCGCCGGCCTCCCTGAGCCCGGGTACGTACGGCCTGACCGCGCCCGGTGTGCACGCCGTCGTCGGGCCCGTCCTCACCGACGCCGACCACGACCCGGACACCGTCGTACGGCGGCTCCTCGCCGTCACGCACGGCGCCCTCGACCCCGGCACCCGGGTCACCCTCACTCCCCAGGTCCACGTCGGCAACCCGCGCACGGCCCTCGGCCTCGACCACGCCGACGTGGACGTCCCGGGGGAGCTCGGCGCCCTGCCCGCCTGGTTCGTGCCCGCGGCCCGGGACACCTGGGTCATCACCGTGCACGGGCTCGGCAGCAGCCGCGAGCACCCGATGGTGGTCATGCCCTTCCTGCACCGCCAGCGGATGCCCGTCCTGGACCTGGGCTACCGCGGCGACCTCGGCGCCCCCGCCTCCCCGGACGGCCTCGGCCACCTCGGCGAGTCGGAGTGGCGCGACCTGGACGCCGCCATCCGCTACGCCGTGCGCTACGGCGCCCGGCGCGTGGTTCTGCACGGCTGGTCCACCGGCGCGGCCATGGCCCTGCACGCCGCCGAGCGCTCGGCGCTCGCCGACCGGATCTGCGGGCTGGTGCTGGACTCGCCGGTGCTCGACTGGCACACCACGCTGCGCGGGCTCGCCGCCGCGCGCCGCACACCGGCCGCCGTGCTGCCGCTGGTGGTCCGGGCCGCCGAGGGTCGCGCGGGGCTGCGCGCCGACCGCCGGCCGCCGGGCGCGGACCCCGGCGCGCTGCGCGTGCCCGTCCTGATCTTCCACGGCCCGGACGACACCCTCGCCCCCTGGGAGCCCTCCCGCAGGCTCGCCGCCGCCCGCCCCGACCTCGTCACCCTGCACACCGTGCGCGGGGCCGGACACGGGGCGATGTGGAACGTCGACCCGGCCCGCTACGAGGAGGCCCTGCGCCGGTTCCTCGTCCCCCTCATGTGAAAGCCGTGTGACGGACCGGGCCCTGCGGGCGTCTTGCCCCGGTCTGCCCCACCGGCGGCGGTGGCAACGGCCGGTTCCGTTTGGGCTTTCGGCCAGTGACGGGCGAGACTGCTTCCGTGACGTCCCGAAAGCCTGATGAGCAGTTGGCTCGCGACTCCAGACTCCGACTCGTCTCCCCGCGGTCGGTCGCCGCGGCCCGCAAGGCGGTGACCGACCGACGCCCCCGGCCCGCCCAGCGGCCCCCGGCGGGCACGCCCGCCACCGCGGACCTCGCGAACCGGGCCCGGGCCTCGCTCGCCGATGCCGTACGCCTGACCCGCTGGGCCGAGCGCAGCCTCGGCGCCGGAGACGGCGGCCGGCCCGCCCCCACGGGCGCCCTGCCCGCCTCCGACGTCGAACGCGCCGCCGCGGAACTGGGCCTGACGCACGGCCAGATCCAGGTCGGCTGGGACCGCGCCCGGCTCGCCGGCCTCGTCGAGGTGCACGGCGGCCACGCCCGGCCCGGCTGGCGACTGCGCGCCTGGGACCGCGACGACACCGCCGTACTGCGCGGCTGGGTCGCCCTCTTCGACGCCTGGTCACTGGTCCACCCCGCCCCCGCCGACATCGCCCCCGCGGCCGTCGCCGAGGTCGTCGAGGCCATGCCCCAACTCCTCTCCCTGCTCCAGCTGTCGGCCGGGCCCGTGACCGTCCCCGACTTGCTCGACCTGCTCGGGCAGCGCGTCACCGAACTGCGCGACGAGCGGTGCGAGATCCCCTACGACGCCGAGCCCGCGACGGCACTGACGACCGCCTCCGCCTCCGCGGAGAGCCGCCCCGTCCCGCTCGCCCGGCTGCTGCGCTGGGCGCTCGGCGGACTCGCCGCCGTGGACGCCGTCACCCTCGGTCCCGCCCGCGCCACCCTCACCCCGCTCGGCAGCTGGGCCGTCTGGGTCAAGCTGGAGCAGATCTGCGTCGCCGCGCAGAGCCCCGCCGGGAACATCGAGCAGTCGGCCGCCGCCATGCTGCACGGCTGCGCCCGGCTCACCCCGGGACCGGCCCGCGCCGAGTACCAGGCCTGGCTCGCCGCCCGGCCCGTCGGCCACGCCGTGGCCGAGCTCCTGCAGGCCGCCCGCGGCGAGGACGCCCTGCTGCGCGGCCTCGCCTTCGAGGCGCTGCGCGTGGTCGGCGCCCCCGCCGAGCCGGAGGTGCGCGCCACCGTGCGCGAGCCCGCCCTGCGCCCCTACGCCCTGCTCTGGCTCGCCGAGCACGACGGGATCGACCCGGACGAGGCGCAGGACGTGCTCACGGCCGAGGAGTCGACCTGGCTCTGGGTGGACACCGCGGCCGCCATCGCCGACCACGGCGAAGCCGACCTGCTGGCCCGCCACCTGGACTCGGCCGTCCGCACCACCGTGCCCCGGCTGCTGGACGAGGTCCGCGCGGTCGGACACCCCCGCACCGTGCAGGTCCTGGTCGCGCTGGCCGCGGCCCACCCCGACCCGGCCCTCGCCAAGGCGGTCCGCCGCGCGGCCTTCCAGGTGCATACCGGCGGCGCGTAACGCGCGTAGCGCCCCGTACGGGACCACACGTACCCGCCGCGGGTCTCAGACCTGCGGCGCGTACGTCCCGAAGCTCCAGATGTTGCCCTCGGCGTCCCGGGCCATGTAGTCGCGGGAGCCGTAGTCCTGGTCGGTCGGCTCCATCAGGACCTCCGCCCCGTGCTCCGCGGCACGCCGGTGGTGGGCGTCCACATCGTCGACCACGACATAGACCCCGGAGGGGCCGGAGCCCTCCATGGCCTTGTCGAAGACGCCGCCGGTGCCCTTGCTGCCCAGCATCACGACGCCGTTGCCGTACGCCAGCTCCGCGTGCACCACCGAGCCGTCCTCACCCTCGTACACCGCGACCTGGCTGAACCCGAAGGCCTCGGTCAGCAGCTTGATGGCCGCCTTCGCGTCGCGGTAGACCAGCGTGGGACAGATGGACGGAACGCCTGCCATGACGATCACTCCCTCTCGTGACGGTGATCCGCGTCACACCAGCATGGCAGGCACCGCCGACAGTCAGCGGAAGGTGTTGCACTGGGCCATGTCGCCGGTGCGGTAGCCCTGGTAGAACCACTGCTGGCGCTGCTCGGCCGAGCCGTGCGTCCAGGACTCCGGGGTCACCCGGCCCTGGAACTTCTCCTGGATCCGGTCGTCGCCGACCGCGGCCGCCGCGTCCAGCCCGTCCCTGATGTCCTGGTCGGTCAACGTGGTGATCAGCGGCCGCCCGGTGGACGCGTCCGGCGTCCTCGTCGCGTTGTGCGCCCACACCCCGGCGTAGCAGTCGGCCTGGAGCTCGACCTTGACCGCGTTGCTGTTCGCGCCCTGCTGTCCGTCCTGGGCCCGCTGGAGCGTTCCGGTCAGGTTCTGGATGTGGTGGCCGTACTCGTGGGCGACGACGTAGGCCTGGGCGAAGGGGCCGCCGCTCGCACCGAACTTCGTCCGCAGATCGTCGAAGAAGCCCAGGTCCAGGTAGACCTGGCGGTCCGAGGGGCAGTAGAAGGGGCCGACGGCCGCGGTGGCCGCCCCGCAGGCGGTGTTCACCCGGCCGTTGAAGAAGACGGTGGACGCCGGGCTGTACTGGCCGCCGCGCTTGGTGAATTCCTGCTTCCAGAAGGCCTGGGTGCTCCTGACCACCGCCACCAGCCTGCAGTCCTCCCGCGCGTTGGCGTCCCGGCCCGTCTTGCAGGCCTGCTCCACCTCGCTGAGGGCGGACGAGGAGGGCGCGGGCTCCGAGTCTCCCGAGGACAGCCCCAGCTGCTCCGGACCCACGCCGAAGAGCAGCCCCAGGACCAGCGCGATGAGGCCGACGATGCCGCCGCCGACCGTGGCTCTCCCGCCCGGGATGCGGCTGCCCCGCATGTCCTTGACCTCGGAGGAGTCCAGCTGGGCGTCGTCGTCGAACTGCATCCCGCACCGCCTTCGCGTCACGTGTCCGGCCCTGCGGCGAGTATCAACCCATTCATCCTGATACGCGCCCCGGCCCACCGAAGGGACTCCTGAGCCGAACGGGGGACACGGCGGAGCGGGTCCCGCGGGCCGGGCGGCCCGGCCCGCGGCCCGGAAAGTAGTTGCGCACCCCCGGTAGAATGTCTCCCATGGCAAATCTCCTCGCGGATTAGCGGCGTCGAAGCATCGCGTCCTGCCCCCCTTCCGCCGTCCCGACCCGCCCTGGAGTATTTCCGTGATCACCGCCACCGGCATCGAGCTGCGCGCCGGCGCCCGCATCCTCATCGAGTCCGCTTCCTTCCGCGTCGCCAAGGGCGACCGCATCGGCCTGGTCGGCCGCAACGGAGCGGGCAAGACCACCCTCACCAAGTGCCTCGCGGGCGAGGGCCAGCCCGCCGCCGGCTCCATCGCCCGCTCGGGCGAGGTCGGCTACCTCCCGCAGGACCCCCGCACCGGCGACCTCGACGTCCTGGCCCGCGACCGGATCCTGTCCGCCCGCGGCCTCGACGTGCTGATCAAGAAGATGCGGGCCAACGAGGAGCGCATCGCCACCGGCTCCGGGGGCACCCGCGACAAGGCGATGAAGCAGTACGAGCGCCAGGAGACCGAGTTCCTGACCAAGGGCGGGTACGCCGCCGAGGCGGAGGCCGCGACCATCTCGGCCGCCCTCGGCCTGCCCGACCGGGTCCTCGGCCAGCCGCTGCACACCCTCTCCGGTGGCCAGCGCCGCCGCGTCGAGCTCGCCCGGATCCTCTTCTCGGACGCCGACACCCTGCTCCTCGACGAGCCCACCAACCACCTCGACGCCGACTCGATCGTCTGGCTGCGGGACTACCTGAAGACCTACCGCGGCGGCTTCATCGTCATCTCCCACGACGTCGACCTCGTCGAGACCGTCGTCAACAAGGTCTTCTACCTGGACGCGAACCGCTCCCAGATCGACGTCTACAACATGGGCTGGAAGCTCTACCAGCAGCAGCGCGAGGCCGACGAGAAGCGCCGCAAGCGCGAGCGCCAGAACGCCGAGAAGAAGGCCGCGGCCCTGAACTCGCAGGCCGACAAGATGCGCGCGAAGGCCACCAAGACCGTCGCCGCACAGAACATGGCCAAGCGCGCCGAGCGGCTGCTCTCCGGCCTGGAGGCGGTCCGCGTCTCCGACAAGGTCGCCAAGCTGCGCTTCCCGGACCCGGCGCCCTGCGGCAAGACCCCGCTGACCGCCGAGGGCCTCTCGAAGTCGTACGGCTCGCTGGAGATCTTCACCGACGTCGACCTGGCCATCGACAAGGGCTCCCGCGTCGTCATCCTCGGCCTCAACGGCGCCGGCAAGACCACCCTGCTGCGCCTGCTCTCGGGCACCGAGAAGCCCGACACCGGCACCGTCGTCCCCGGTCACGGCCTCAAGCTCGGCTACTACGCCCAGGAGCACGAGACCCTGGACCCGGAGCGCACGGTCCTGGAGAACATGCGCTCCTCGGCGCCCGACCTGGACCTGGTCGCCGTACGCAAGACGCTCGGCTCCTTCCTCTTCTCCGGGGACGACGTGGACAAGCCGGCCGGGGTGCTCTCCGGCGGCGAGAAGACCCGTCTCGCCCTGGCCACGCTGGTCGTCTCCTCGGCGAACGTGCTGCTCCTCGACGAGCCCACGAACAACCTCGACCCGGCCAGCCGCGAGGAGATCCTGGGCGCGCTGCGCACGTACAAGGGCGCCGTCATCCTCGTCACGCACGACGAGGGCGCGGTGGAGGCGCTGGAGCCGGAGCGGATCATCCTGCTCCCGGACGGCGTCGAGGACCTGTGGGGACCGGACTACCGGGACCTGGTGGCCCTCGCCTGAGCTTTGATCCAGTTCCTTATGGATCATTCGGCTCAGGGGTGATCCATCATCTGAGTGAGACGGTCTCGTACCGTTGCGGCGCTGTACTACGGCCCCGGCCGCACCTGTGAGGGTGCGTGGCCGGGGCCGTTCTTTTCCGGCGCCCCGCCTCTGACCTGGTGATTCCTGTCGAGGGCGGTGGAGTGTGACGGAAGTCATGCGGCGGAAGAGGAGATTCCGTTCTGCTGGAGTGTCCACCACTTGAGAAATGCCGCCGTACCGACCTTGCGGAATGGGTGGCCAGGAAGCGTGGGAGGGGTGATCATGAGAAGTCCAGAGCGCACTTCCCATGAGGAGGCACGGGTGGCCGAGACTCTGAAGAAGGGCAGCCGGGTAACCGGCGCCGCGCGCGACAAGCTCGCGGCAGACCTGAAGAAGAAGTACGACTCCGGTGCGAGTATCCGGGCGCTGGCCGAAGAGACCGGCCGGTCCTACGGATTCGTCCATCGGATGCTCAGTGAGTCCGGGGTTTCGCTGCGTGGTCGCGGTGGCGCGACGCGCGGCAAGAAGGCGGCTACGGCCTGACCCCGGTCCCATCGGTTCCAACGCGTCAACGGCTTCAACGCTCACATGATCCGACGGTTCCTTCGGTGACCCCCGGTCGGCCATCCGGTCGGCTGGGTGGTTACTGTGCAGTCACTTAGGCCGAGCTTGCGGCCGACTGCACACCGGAGGCATAGAGATGGCTCTGCTCGACAAGGACGGCGTACGACTCACCGTCGACGACACGGTCGCCACGGTGACACTGACCAATCCGGCCAAGCGAAATGCCCAATCCCCCGCGCTCTGGCGGGCTTTGGCCGAGGCCGGGAGGTCGTTGCCGGGCACCGTCCGGGTCGTCGTGCTGCGCGGTGAGGGCAAGTCCTTCTCCGCAGGGCTCGACCGGCAGGCGTTCACCCCCGAAGGTTTCGAGGGCGAGCCGTCCTTCATCGATCTGGCGCGCGGTTCGGACGAACTGCTCGACTCCACGATCGCCGAGTACCAGGAGGCATTCACCTGGTGGAGGCGTAACGACATCATCTCCGTCGCCGCCGTGCAGGGGCACGCGATCGGCGCCGGCTTCCAGCTCGCGCTCGCGTGCGACTTGCGCGTGGTCGCGGACGACGTCCAGTTCGCCATGCGCGAGACCAGCCTGGGCCTGGTCCCCGACCTGGCCGGTACCCAGCCCCTGACCTCCCTGGTCGGCTACGCCCGCGCCCTGGAGATCTGCGCGACGGGCCGCTTCGTGCATGCCGAGGAGGCGGAGCGGGTCGGCCTCGCCAACCTCGTGGTCCCGGCGGACGAGCTCGACGCCGCCGTCCAGGACCTCACCACGGCCCTGCTGGCCCCGCCGCGGGACGCCGTGATCGAGACCAAGGCCCTGCTGCGGGACGCGCCGTCGCGCCCGTACGACGACCAGCGCACGGCCGAGCGTGCCGCGCAGGCCCGCCGCCTCCGCGACCTGGCAGGCCTGTCCGACTGACCTGCGGGGCGCCGCGCCGCTGCCGGGGGCCCTGCCCCCGGACCCCCGCGCCTCAAACGCCGGCGAGGCTGAAATTGCCCTGCGGGCAATCCAGCCGCGCCTGGCGGACGGCAGTAGCCAAATCCAGCCTCTCCGGCGTTTGAGGAGCGGGGTGCGGGGCGGAGCCCCGGTCTTTGAGCCGCACCGGAGACCGAGGCGCGGGGCAACCGGTCCGGC
This sequence comes from Streptomyces sp. NPDC030995, assembly GCF_055571215.1. NCBI lineage: Bacteria > Bacillati > Actinomycetota > Actinomycetes > Kitasatosporales > Streptomycetaceae > Streptomyces > Streptomyces sp. NPDC030995. The sequence goes on along the minus strand of NZ_JBVIFS010000011.1, from coordinate 28,564 downwards.
CGAGCGGCGTAGTCCTGGGGCGCCAGCGCGGTCGCGCGCTTAACGTGGTGTGAGTCCGAGTCCGCACGCGCGAAAGGGCACGCCATGACCGAATCCGCATCAGGCGGTGGCAGCTCCGCCAAGGAGCCCGGCGACCGGGGACGCACGAGCATTGCCGACGGGGTGGTCGAGAAGATCGCCGGGCTGGCCGCCCGCGAAGTGGTCGGCGTGCACGCCATGGGCAGCGGCAGCGGTCTCTCCCGGACCTTCGGTGCCGTCCGCGACCGTGTCCCCGGCGGGGCGAAGGCCGCCGTCAGCCGCGGCGTCAAGGCGGAGGTCGGCGAGGTCCAGACCGCCCTCGACCTGGAAATCGTCGTCGACTACGGCGTCTCGATCCGCGACGTGGCGCGTGCGGTCCGGGAGAACGTCATCTCGGCGGTCGAGCGGATGACCAGCCTGGAGGTCGTCGAGGTCAACATCGCCGTCAGCGACGTCAAGCTGCCGGACGAGCCCGACGAGGAGCCGGAAACCCGTCTCCAGTAGCCGAGAGGAGCCCGCAATGAGCATGGCGATCGCCGGCCTCTTCGCCGGTATGGCCCTGGCGTTCGCCGGTTATTTCGGCGGCTTCGGAGCCTTCCTGCTGGTGGCCGCCCTCGGCGCCCTCGGCTTCGTCGCCGGGCGCTTCCTCGACGGGGACCTGGATCCCGGGGACCTGTTCCGCCGCCGCGACGACCGGCGCGGGTGAGCGCCGATGAGCAACCCGCCCCGGGTCAGTGCGCCGAAGGTCCCTCCCGCCGAGCGCGGGGCCACCCGTATCGCCGACCGGGTCGTCGCCAAGATCGCCGCCCAGGCCGCCCGGGAGGCGCTCACCGGGCCCGTGGGCGGGCCCCCGCACGCCACCGTCACCGTGCACCACGACATCGCGCGGGTACGGGTGAGCCTGGAGCTCGGCTATCCCTCCGACCTCGCCGGCGAGTGCGCGGCCGTACGCCGTCAGGTCGCCCTGCGCATCGAGGAGTACGCGCAGATGTCCGTACCCGAGGTGGACATCGACATCGAGCACCTGCACTCCACCCACACCCGGACCGCCGCAGGGCGGGACCGGCGGCTGCGGTGACGGCCCCCGGCCCGGGCCCGGCCGCCCGGTTCCGCTCCGCCCGGCGGGTCCCCGCCGCGCTGACCGCCCTCGCGGTGCTGGCGGTGGCGGTCCTCTTCCTCTACGACCTGGCCGCCGTACGGGCCCACCGCCCCGGCATGGGATGGCGCCGCGAACTCGGCCACCAGCTCGACCGGCACACCCCCGCAGACCTCGCGGTACAGCTGACCGGCGGGGCCCTGGTTGTGGCCGGGGCGCTGCTCCTGCTGCTGGCGCTCACCCCCGGGCTCCGCGGGATCCTGCCGATGCGGACGTCCGGCCCGGACAGCGGGGTACGGGCCGGGCTCGGGCGCAAGGACGCCGCGCAGGTCCTGCGCGACCGGGCCATGGAGGTGTCCGGGGTGCGGTCGGTCCGGGTCAAGGTGGGCCGGTCCCACATCGGGGTGCGGGCCACCTCGCACTTCCGCGAGCTGGACGACGTACGGGCCGACCTGGACGCCGTGCTCGCGGTCGGCATCGAGGAACTGGGCCTCGCGCACCCGCCACAGCCACGGGTACGGGTCAGGAGGTGAGCGGGATGCTCGGGGTGGTGAACCGGATCCTGCTGGCGGTGGTCGGAGTGGTCCTGCTGGCGGCCGGGGTCTCGGTGCTGACGGCCTCGTGGCCGCTGCACGGCCGGCACGAGCCGCTGCTGACCGCCGCGACCCGGCGCCGGTACTGGCATGCCGAGGGCTGGTGGTGGTGGGCGGTGCTCGCCGGGCTCGGGCTGTGCGTGCTGCTGGCGCTGTGGTGGCTGCTGTCCCAGCTGAAGCGCTCGCGGCTCCAGGCGGTGGTCGTGGACACCGGGGACGGGGCGTTCGCCCTGCTGCGCGGGCGTGCGCTGGAGGAGGCGGTGGCCGCGGAGGCCGGCGCCCTGGACGGGGTCGCCGGCTGCCGGGTCGCGCTGCGCGGCCGGCGCGGGTCGCCCGCGCTGCGGGTCGCGCTGGAGCTGGAACCCCACGCGGTCCCCGCCGACGCCCTGGCCGCCGTGGCGGGCCCGGTCCTGACCCATGCCCGCACCTCGGCGGGCCTCGCCGATCTCCCGACGGAGGCCCGCCTGACGGTGACGTCGCACCGGGCCCAGCGGGTCACCTAGGCCGTCTCTTTCGGATCTTGTCGGCCGAGCCCGCGGCGTCTGGTGCCGTGCATGGCAAGGCGGAGGGGCGTGCCGCGTACTGGACGTACTCGGGCGCCCCGACAACGCGGCCAGGTGCGGTGCCAGGCGTCGCGGGCCCGACAAGATCCGAAAGAGACGGCCTAGCCCGGGTGGTCTGCTGCGGCGCCGTTGCCGGGGGCGCTGCCCCCGTCTTTCAGCCTCGCCGGCGTTTGAGGCGCAGGGTCTGGGGCGGAGCCCCAGGAGACGGACGGCGGCTCAGAAGCCGTGCCGGGAGCCGCCGTCGACCGGGAGCATGACGCCCGTCAGGTACGAGGCCGCCGGGGAGAGCAGGAAGGCCGCCGTGCGGCCGAACTCCTCCGGGGCGCCGTAACGCCGCAGCGGGATCCGGGACTCGTGCCCGGCCCGGGCCGCCTCCGCGTCGCCGGACAGCGCGTCCAGCTCGCGCACCCGGTCGGTGTCGATGCGGGCCGGGAGCAGGCCGACGACCCGGATCCCGCGCGGGCCGAGCTCCACCGAGAGGGACTTCGCGAAGCCCGCCAGGCCGGGGCGCAGGCCGTTGGAGATGGTCAGGCCGGGGATCGGCTCGTGGACCGAGCCCGACAGGACGAAACCGATGACCCCGCCCTCGCCCAGCTCGGCGGCAGCCGCCCGCGCGAGCCGGACGGCGCCCAGGAAGACCGACTCGAAGGCCGCGGACCACTGCTCGTCGGTGTTGTCGGCCGCGGAGCCCGGGGCCGGTCCGCCGACGCTGATGAGGATGCCGTCGAAGCGGCCGAAGCGCTCGCGCGCGGTGGCGACGAGCTGCCCGGCGGCCGCCGGGTCGGAGTTGTCGGCCGCCACACCGGCCGCGTTCGGGCCGAGCTCGGCGGCGGCTTCGGCCGCCCGCTTCTCGTCCCGGCCGGTCACCAGCACCTTGGCGCCGTCGGCGGCCAGTTCACGGGCGGAGGCGAAGCCGAGGCCGCGCGTGGCCCCGGTGACGATGTAGACACGGTCCTTCAGTCCAAGATCCATGCCGACACGCTACGCCGTCGCGGGCTCCTGTTCGACGGCTTCGGCCCTGGCCGCCGCCTCCTCGCGGTCGCGCTTCTCCCGCCGTACGAGGATCACCCAGCCCACCGGTACCGCGGCGGTGAACAGCCACCACTGGACGGCGTACGCCATGTGCGGGCCGATCGAGTCGTGGTCGGGGTCGGCGACGGGCTCGGGGCTGCCGTCCGACGGGGCCGGAGCGGTCAGCTCCATGTATCCGCCGAGGACGGGCCGGCCCAGGTACTCCGCCTGCTGCGCGCTGTTGATCAGCATCACCTGGCGGTCCGGCAGGCCCTTGCGGTCCTTGATGCCGCTGCCGCCGCTCGTCTCGTCGGCCTTCAGCCGGCCGGTGACGGTGACCTCGCCCGCGGGCGGGGCCGGCACCGGCGGGTGGGCGCGGGGGTCGTCGCCGCCCGGCACCCAGCCGCGGTCGACCAGCACCACCCGGCCGTCGCCGAGCACGAGCGGGGTCACGACGTGGAAGCCGACCTTGTCGTCGTTCGAGGTCCGCATCCGGACGACCACCTCGTGCGCGGTGTCGTACGTGCCGGTCGCGGTGACCGCTCGCCAGAAGTCCGGGCGGGGGACCCGGTGTCCGGGGGAGGTGATCTCGGTGACGGGGACCGGCTCCGCCCGCAGGTTCGTCTCGATCAGCCGGTTCTGCGCGACCCGGTGCTCATGGCGGTGGTACTGCCAGAACCCCAGCTTGATCATCGCGGGGACGAGGGCGAGGGCGACGAGGGTGAGGCACACCCACTGCCGGGTCAGCACAAAGCGGTACACGCCCACGACGGTACCCCCAGCGCGGAGGACCCCGGCGGCCGGGTGGCCGTCCGGGGTCATGGCGTACGGGATCAGGGGCCGGGGCGGGGGACTCAGACGCGGTCGACGATGCCCACCTTCCCCTCCGCACGGGCGCAGTGCGCCCCGCAGAACCACTGGCCCTCGACCTCGACGCCCTGTCCGATGATCGAGACCCGGCAGTGCTCGCACACGGGCGCCATGCGGTGAATGGCGCAGGAGAAGCAGTCGAAGACGTGCACGGCGCCCTGCGCGTGCACCTCGAAGGACATGCCGTAATCGTTTCCGCAGACCTCACAACGTGCCATGCGCCGAATGCTGCGCACGGCGAAGGACCGGAACAAGATCCAGCGGGGTGAGTCGCCGTGCCTGCACCCACCCGGCGCAACCGCCCGGGCTCAGGACTCCGCGTCCGCCACGTCCCGCAGCAGCTGGGTGAAGGCCGCCTCGTCGACGACCGGCGTGCCGAAGGACTTCGCCTTGACCGTCTTGGAGGTCGCCGAGTCGGGGTCGTTCGTCACCAGGAGGCTGGTGAGCCGCGACACGCTCGTCGCGATGTGCAGGCCCGCCTCGACCGCGCGGTCCTCCAGCAGCTCCCGCTCCACGGAGGTGTCACCGGAGAAGGCGATGCGCATGCCCTGCTTCAGCGGGCCGCCGTCCTCGTAGCGCCCCGGATTCGGGTGCGGGCAGGGCGGCCGCTTGCGCGAGGGCCGCCAGCTGCTGTTCCCGTACGAGGCCTGGTAGCCCACGCGGGGAGCGGCGGCGGAGTCCGACCACTCCGTCAGCGGACGGCATTCCAGCAGCGGCAGCCGTACGCCGTCGCGCGCGGCCGCGTGCAGCGACGGACGGAACGCCTCCGCCAGCACCCGCGCGTCGTCGAGGGCGTGGTGGGCGCGCTGCTGGACCACGCCGAAGTGCGCGGCGAGCGACTCCAGCTTGTGGTTGGGCAGCGGGAGGTTCAGTTCCTTCGACAGGGCGATGGTGCACAGCCGCTGACGGACCGGCGCGGCCGCGGCGGCCCGCGCGTACTCCCGGGCGATCATCTGCCAGTCGAAGATGGCGTTGTGCGCGACCAGCACCCGGTCCGCGAGCCGGCCGGCGAACTCCTCGGCGACGTCCTTGAAGAGCGGCGCGTCGGCGAGCATCGCGCTCGTCAGACCGTGGATCCACACCGGTCCCGGATCCCGCTGCGGGTTGACCAGGGTGTACCAGTGATCCTCCACATTGCCCTGCGCGTCGAGCCGGTAGACGGCTGCGGAGACTATCCGGTCGTCGCGAGCGAGCCCGGTGGTCTCCACGTCGACGACCGCGTACCCCTGTGGGTACGCGGTCGGCCACATCGTCTCTGCGGTCGTACGGTCGTCGAGCATGGTCACAGAGGATATCGGCCCCGACTGACAGCCGTGGCCCGAAGGCCCGTCAGTCCAGCCGGTGCAGCTCCAGCATCAGGTACCCGACGCCCTTGCAACCAAGGGATCCGGCCACTTCGGCGGGCCCCGGGAAGACCCGGCACGTGGTCCCCGTGGCATCCTGCGTGGTCACGCTCGCGGACACGGTGGCCACGAACACGTGCTTGCCCGTGGCCAGTTCCCCGGCGGCCGCGTCGGCGTCGGCGGGCTCCCGCCGCTCCTGCGGCTCCTCCAGGGCGGCGATCCGCGAGGCGAATCCGGCCACGGGCTCGTCCGCCCCGGCCCGGTACAGCCACAGCTCGTCGGACAGCCCCGGATGCGGAGCCCGGCGTATGACGGCCACCTCGCGGGAGCGGGCCGCGGCCCGCAGCACCGCCAGGTCCCACACGGTGGTGCGGGCGCCGGAGCGGAAGTGCTCCCACACGTCGCGGGCGACGGACGCCAGCCGTTCCCCGTGCGAGCGGACGCTCTGGAAGCCCCCGGACGCCGGCAGGTGGACGTCCGCCCACAGGGCCCGGCGGGCGGCCAGGTCCACGACCATCGGCATGGCCACCCGGGACTCGCCGGCCAGGTCGAAGCGCTGGCGGACGGTGCGCGGATCGTACGAGGCGTCGCGCGGCCCGTCCGCCGGCAGGCCCATGAAGCCCGCGAAGGCGTCCGGCAACTCGTCGAAGGGCACGTTGTTGAAGCTGAGGACCAGGGGCACGGCGAAGACGTCCCCGTTCCTCGCGAGCGCGGCCAGGTCCAGGTCCACGTACTCGGTGGCGCCGTCGGGAGCGGGCGCCGAGGTGAAGTCGCCCGAGTGCGTGGCGGCCCCGCGCGGCCCGTGCCGCAGGGAGGTGTAGTCGCACAGGCCGGTGAACTTCCACTCGGCGTCGAAGAAGGCGACGGACAGGTCCAGGTCGGTGCGGTTGCCCGCGGGCTCGGTCCAGTGCAGGAACAGCCGCAGCACCTCGCCCTCCGGCAGGGTCTGCGTGCTGCCGCGCGGGACGGCGACCAGGGACTTGGCGGCGGTGCGCTCACCGAAGGGCACGGTGAGGTCCGCGAGCCCCGAGTCCAGGACGGCCAGGCCGAACCGGTCCCACGCGTCGGAGCCGAACCGGCGCAGCACCTCGGCTTCCAGCCGGGCGGTGACCGCCTCGACGAGGGGCGCGGGCAGCGGGGCCCGTTCCTCCCACGCCACCTGGGCCCGGGCGACCTGGCCGCGCGGGAAGAACACCCGGCGCCCGCTCCTGCGGTCCTGCGCCCGGATCCGCAGCGCGCCGAGCGCCGACAGCAGCGGGCCCGCGCCCACCTTGGGCAGCCCCCGCTCCAGCGCCTCCTCCAGCTCGGGCAGGAGCTCCTCGCCCGGGTGCAGGCGCAGGAGGTGGTCGAGGCGGCGTACGAGTTCACCCGGGCGCTGCCCGGCGAACGCGGCCGCAGCCCCCGCGTCCCCCTCGGCGAGGGCCTGCTCCATCCGGCCGGGCCAGGTGGCGGGCCGGATCCGGTCCCCGTCCACGCGGACGGCTTCCGGGTGCGCGGCGGCCGTCTCCAGCAGCGCCGCGCCGAGCGGGGTGGCGGCGGACACGGTGGTGCCCCGCAGCACGGCGAAGGCGAGCGCCGCCCTCGGGTACCGGGCGTGGTGCTCGAAGGGGTGCAGGGTCTCGGCGGCCCGCTTCCAGGCCGCCGGATGCCGCAGCACGTCCTCGACCAGGTTCCCCGTGGGCAGGGCGTCGAGCACCGCGAGCAGTTCCCGGCGCAGCCGCCGGTCCGGGCTAGTGAACCGGGGGAGCGGCAGCAGGCCCGCCTCCCCGCCGGACAGTACGGCGAGCAGCCGCAGCACGTCGGTGGCGGTGGTCAGCAGCCGCGACAGCGGCTCCCGGTCGGCGGCCCGGGGCAGCAGCGTGCCCAGGGCCAGCGCCTTGGTCTCCCGTACGGGGACCTCCTCGTCGTGCAGCCATTCCAGGTCCGCCGGGACGGCGGCCAGCAGGATGGTGAGGTCCTCGCGGTCCTGCGGGGAGAGCGGGGTCTCCTGCCGGAGCAGGTGCTTCACTTCCGTGAGCGCGTCCAGGTGCTGGTCGGTGCCCAGGCCCAGCACCCGCAGCGGGCCGAGGGGCGCGGCCTCGGACTCGCGGTCTCCGGTGCGCAGGAAGGGGGCGGCGGGGTCGATCGGGAGGTAGCAGAACGGGCAGGCCGTGTAGTCGCGGGCGTCCCAGCACATCCGGCACACGAGATGGCCACACGGGTCGACGGGGAAGACGGTGCAGGCTGTCCCGCAGAGCGCGCAGATCTGGGCGGGCTGCTGGGCGAGGAGGCTGAGGACCCGGTCCACGTACAGCCGGTCGGTGTCCTCGGGGGCGGAGTGCGGGAAGTGGCGGAAGAGCGGGACGTGAGTGCGGTCCGAGCCGAGCAGCTCGTCCACCTGCGCCACCAGCCGGTCCCCGGTGGCGTCCAGGCCGGCGGGGGAGAGGGAACTCAGGGCGGCGTACAGCCCGGGGCTCACCGAGTGGCCCCGGTCGAGCAGGTCGATCTCCAGCCGCCGCAAGCCCGGGGCCGGGATCGGGCCCGGCGCGTTCCACGCGTCCCCCACGTCCGACGCGGGTGCCTGGTCGACGTAGACGGTCCGGGTCCGGCGCAGCAGGACGGACTCGATGGCAGACACTGGTGGATTCCCCCTCCGCGAACGACAAAGCGGGGGCGGAGAGTGGGCGCGCGGGTTCTTTGTAAAAGGAGTGAGAAGGATGCACGCCGCGGAGCCGCCCCCGCACCGCCGATCCCATCACGGGCCCGCACGCCGGGGCAAACCGATTAGCTGCGCGGCGGTTTCAACAGCGCGTCCGCCAGGGCCCGTACGGACAGCAGGAACAGCCGCTCCGGATCCGCGGGACGGGCCAGGGCGCGGGCGAGGGCGGGGTCGTGGGGGGCCGCGGCCGGGTCCCAGAGGTCGCTCTCGGCCGGGGACTGCGCGGGGGCGCGTTCGCGGTTGCGCTCGACGAGCAGGAAGCCGACGATCTGGAACTGGATCGCGCGCACCGCGTCGGCCGCCCGGGCGCCGCGCAGCCCCGCGGCGTGCACCTCGTGGACGAGGGCCTGCTGCGCGGGCAGGAACATCCGCTCGGTGAGCCCGCGTTCGTGGACCATCGCGATCAGGTGCGGGCGCTCGCGCAGCTCGCGGCGCAGGATCCGGGCCACCGACAGGATCCGCTCGGCGGGGGCGCGGCCGGCCGGCCGGATCGCGCCCATCTCCGCCACGGTCCGCTGCACGAGGGCGTCGAGCAGCGATTCGCGGTTGCCGACGTGCCAGTAGATGGACGTCACCGCGGTGCCCAGCTCGGCGGCGAGCTTGCGCATGGTGAGGGCGGCCGGGCCGTGCTGCTTGACCAGGGACGCGGCGGCGTCCAGCACCTCGTCGCGGGTCAGCGTACTTCTGGCCATGGATCCGGCCCACCAATCTGTCGAGGCTTCGAAGCTGGCACAGTGTCAGTTCTGGTGCGTGCAGGGGTCTTTACCCTTCATCGGTCGCGGTGTAACTGTGTTACAGAACCGAACCGAGAGGTGGTGCGAGACATGGCACGCGTACGGTACGGAGCGCGGACCGAGGCCGAGATCGCGGCGTCGCGCGAGAAGAGTTCCAAGCTCCCCGACATCTGGTCCACCGGTGTGGTGGCCGTCTGGGAGAGCGACCCCGACGTGGTGGCGGCGGTCCTGCCGCCGCCGCTCAAGCCCGCCGAGCGGCCCCTCGTACGGGCCAACATCAGCAAGGTCGACCTGCCCGGCTACCCGCTCGGCGCCGGCTCGGTGGCCGTCGCCGCCCAGCACGGCGGGGTCGAGGGCTGGTACCCGCTGGTCATGCCGATGACCCACGAGCGGGCCCTGATCGGCGGCCGCGAGGTCTTCGGGGAGCCGAAGAAGCTGGGCGAGGTCACCGTCGAGCGCGACGGGCTCGTCGTACGGGCCTCCCTGGCCCGGCACGGGATCGCCTTCGTGGAGGTGCGCGGGGCGGTGGACCGCGAGCTGCCGCTCCCCGAGCCCACCCAGAAGACCGACTTCTACTTCAAGTTCCTGCCGGCCGTGGACGGTTCGGGCTTCGACGCCGACCCGGTCCTCGTGCACTGCACGCGGAACGAGAAGGTCCGCAAGCTGGAGCACGTCACCGGGGACGTCGTCCTGCGGGAGTCGATGTTCGATCCGATCGCCGACCTCCCCGTCCGCCGGATCGTGGAGATCACCATCGGCGAGAAGACCACCGACCAGAAGGGCAGGGTCGTCGAACGGGTCAGCGCCCAAGCCCTGCTCCCGTACATCCACCAGCGCTACGACGACCCGATGCAGATCCTCGACGCACCCCCGGCGGGATCGGCAGAGGGGAGGGTTTGACATGCGGCTCGAACCAGGACAGGTGGCCGTGGTCACCGGCGCCGCCAGCGGCATCGGTCTCGCGATGGCCCGCCGCTTCGCCGCCGAGGGACTGAAGGTCGTCCTCGCCGACGTGGAGGAGGGCGCCCTGCGCAAGGCCGCCGGCGAACTCGACGCGGACGGGGCCCAGGTGCTCGCCAAGACGGTCGACGTCAGCGACCGCGACTCCGTGATCGAGCTGGCCGACGCCGCGTACGAGGCCTTCGGCGCCGTGCACGTGCTCTGCAACAACGCCGGCGTCGGCTCCGGCGCCGAGGGCCGGATGTGGGAGCACGAGCCCAACGACTGGAAGTGGGCCTTCTCCGTCAACGTGTGGGGCGTCTTCCACGGCATCCAGGCCTTCGTCCCCCGCATGATCGCGGGCGGCGGCCCCGGCCACGTCGTCAACACCTCCTCCGGCGACGGCGGCATCGCCCCGCTGCCCACCGCCTCCGTGTACGCGGTCACCAAGGCGGCCGTGGTCACCATGACCGAGTCGCTCTACGCCCACCTCAAGGCGGAGGGCGCGGCCGTGGGGGCCTCCGTCCTCTTCCCCGGACCGCACATGCTGCGCACCGGACTGTGGGAGTCGCACCGCAACCGGCCCGAGCGGTACGCGAAGCAGCGGCCGCGCAAGTCCCCGTACCGCAGCCTCGACCAGTACGAGGCGGCGATGAAGCGGGCAGGCCACCAGGTGGACTTCACCCCGGTCGAGGAGGTCGCCGGGCACGTGGTCGACGGCATCCGCGCCGACCGCTTCTGGATGCTCCCGGCGAGCGAGCACAGCGACCGGCAGATCCGGGCCCGCTCGCAGTCGATGCTCGACCGGTCCAACCCCGCCTACCTGGAAAGTTTCATCCTCGACTGACTCGACTGAGGGGCGCTCCCGTGAGTGACGCACCGTACGAAGACCCGTACCTGATCATCTCCTCCGACTGCCACGCGGGCCTGCCGACCGAGCAGTACCGGCCGTATCTGGACAGCAGGTTCCACCCCCAGTTCGACGAGTTCCTCGGCGAGCGCGACGCCCGCCGCGCGGAGGCCACTCGCCTGGGCGTCCGCAACGAGGCCTTCGCCGAGAAGTGGTTCCACGACCACGAGGAAGGCCTCAAGGGCGGCTGGGACACCGGACAGCGACTGAAGGAACTCGACGGCGACGGGGTGGCCGCCGAGGTCGTCTTCCCCGACGCGGACGCCGTCGACAGCCAGACCGCCGCCCCCTTCGGGGTCGGTCTCGGCCTCTCGGGCGACCAGGACCCCGAGCTCGGCATGGCGGGCGCGCAGGCGCACAACCGCTGGCTGGCGGAGTTCGTCTCCGAGCATCCCGAGCGCCACTGCGGGGTCGCCCTGCTCCCCATCACCGGCGAGCCTTCGAAGGTCGTCGCGGAGGTCCACCGGGCCAAGGAGTCCGGCCTGGGCGCGCTGATGATCCCCGCGATGTGGGTGGACAAGGCGCCCTACCACGACCGCCGCTACGACCCCGTCTGGGCGGCGGCCGCCGAGACGCAGATGCCGATCGTCACCCACTCCGGGTCCTCGCCGCGCCACGAGTACGGCGACCACCTCGGCATCTTCGTCTCCGAGGTCACCTGGTGGCCGGCCCGCCCGCTCTGGTTCCTGCTCTGGTCCGGGGTCTTCGAGCGCCACCCGGGCCTGAAGTTCGGTGTCGCCGAGTCGGGCTGCTGGTGGCTGCCGAACCAGCTGTGGTTCATGGACCGCCTCTACCTCGGCGCGCACGGCGGCAAGAAGCTCTCCCCCTTCGAGGAGCTGAAGCGCCCGCCGAGCGAGTACCTCGACCGCCAGGTCTTCATCTGCGCGACGAACACCAAGCGCCGGGAGCTGGCGCAGCGCTACGAGATCGGCGTGGACAACATCCTGTGGGGCTCGGACTTCCCGCACCCGGAGGGCACCTGGCCGAACACCCGGAGCTGGCTGAAGAAGACCTTCCACGACATCCCGGTCGCGGAGACCCGCCGGATGCTGGGCCTGGCGGCAGCCGAGGTCTTCGGTTTCGACACGGCCAAGCTGGCCCCGATCGCCCGCCGGATCGGCCCCACCCCGGCCGAGCTCGGCCAGTCCCCGGACCAGGCGGCGGTGGAGGCCTCCTGGGCCCGCTCCCGCGAGGTGGGCCGCCACTGGCTCACCGACCACGACTTCCCGGTCCTGGGGGTGTCCTGATGGAGGACCGCTACACGGTCATCTCGGCGGACTGCCACGCGGGCGCCGACCTGCTGGACTACAAGCCGTACCTGGAGAAGCGCCACCACGAGGAGTTCGACGCCTGGGCCGCCTCGTACGTGAATCCGTACGAGGACCTCCTCGCGGACACGGCCGACCGGAACTGGAACTCCCAGCGCCGCCTTTCGGAGCTCGAAGCCGACGGCATCGTCGCCGAAGTCCTCTTCCCGAACACCATCCCGCCCTTCTTCCCGACCGCCTCCCTGATGGCCCCGGCCCCCACGGCGGCGGAATTCCAGCTCCGCTGGGCGGGCCTGCGGGCCCACAACCGCTGGCTGGCCGACTTCTGCGCGGACGCCCCGGGCCGGCGGGCGGGCGTGGGCCAGATCCTCCTCAACGACGTCGACGAGGCGGTGAAGGAGATCCGCCGCACGAAGGAGGCGGGCCTCACCGGCGGCATCCTGCTCCCGGGCGCCCCGCCCGGATCCGGCATCCCCGAGCTGTACTCCGCCGCCTACGACCCCATCTGGGCGGTCTGCGACGAGCTGGACGTCGCGGTCAACCACCACGGCGGCTCGGCCTCGCCCCCGCTGGGGGACGAACCCGCCGCCCGCGCGGTCTTCATGGTGGAGACCACGTGGTTCTCGCACCGCGCCCTGTGGCACCTCATCTTCGGCGGGGCCTTCCGCCGCCACCCGGGCCTCAAGCTGGTCCTCACCGAGCAGGGCTCGGGCTGGATCCCCGGCGTGATGGAGATGCTGGACTACTACCACGGCCGCCTCGTCGCGGCATCGGCCACGGCCGAGTCCAAGTTCGGGGCGGGCCTCGCGCAGTCCATGGGCAAGGGCCCGAGTGAGGTCTGGCGGGACAACTGCTTCGTGGGAGCCAGCTTCATGCGCCCCCACGAGGTCCCGCTCCGGGAGCGGATCGGCCTCGACAAGATCATGTGGGGCAGCGACTACCCCCACGACGAGGGCACCACCCCCTTCTCCCGCGAAGGCCTCCGCATCGCCTACGCGGGCCTCCCGCGGGCGGAGGTCGCCGCGATGGTCGGCGGCAACGCGGCCCGCGTCTACGGCTTCGACCTCTCCCTGCTGGACGCGGTCGCCGCCAAGCACGGCCCGCTGGTCTCGGAGATCGCCGAGCCGCTCACCGAGATCCCGCCCGCGGCCACCAGCCCGGCCTTCGCCCGCGGCGGCTCGGTCCGCGTCTGGTGACACCCCGGCCGGGCCGGATGGCCGGCCCGGCCGGTACCCGCGGTAACCCCGATGGATACCGATCGGTAACAACCTCTAGCGGCACCCCTGAACACGCCTCTATGGTGCGGACATGCCGAACCTGCCCGATGTCGTGCTGTGGTCCATACCAGCCTTCGTGCTGCTCACCGTCGTGGAGCTGGTGAGCTACCGGATACATCCCGACGAGGATGCCGCCGGGTACGAGACCAAGGACGCCGTCACCAGCATCGGCATGGGAATCGGCAGCATCGGCTTCGACCTGCTCTGGAAGATCCCGGTCGTCGCCATCTACACCGCGGTCTACGAGCTGACCCCGCTGCGCGTGCCGGTCCTGTGGTGGACCGTCCTGCTGATGCTGCTCGTGCAGGACTTCCTCTACTACTTCCAGCACCGCGGGCACCACGTCATCCGCATCCTCTGGGCCTGCCACGTGGTGCACCACAGCAGCCGCAAGTTCAACCTCACCACCGCCCTGCGCCAGCCGTGGACCAGCGCCACCTCCTGGCCGTTCTACCTGCCGATGGTCGCCCTCGGCGTGCATCCGGCCGCGATCCCGTTCTGCTACTCGGTCAACCTCGTCTACCAGTTCTGGGTCCACACCGAGCGCATCGGCAAGCTGCCGCGCCCCATCGAGTACGTCTTCAACACCCCCTCCCACCACCGCGTCCACCATGCCTCCCAGGGCGGCTACCTGGACCGCAACTTCGGCGGGATCCTGATCATCTGGGACCGGATCTTCGGCTCCTGGGTGGGCGAGACCGACAAGCCCGTCTTCGGCCTGACGAAGAACATCAACACCTACAACCCGCTGCGCGTGGCCACCCACGAGTACGCCGCCATCGCCCGGGACGTACGGGCCGCCGGCAGCTGGCGCGAGCGCGCCGGACGGGTCTTCCGCGGGCCCGGCTGGCAGCCGGCGACGGTCCCGACCGAGGCCCCCGCCCCGGCTCCGGCTCCGGCCTCTGCGCCGGCCTCCGCCCCGGCCCCCGCGCAGGAGACCAGCGCGTGAGCGCCGCCGAGTCCACGGGCCGCCGCGCGCCCTCCTGGGCCACCGCGCCCGCGCCCGCAGGGCGGGCCCGCATCGGCCGGGCCGCCCTCACGGCCCTCGCCGCGGCCACCGCCCTCGACCTCGGGTCGCTGCTCGCCGACTGGCACCTCGGGCACGTCATCGCCAAGCCGCTGCTGATGCCGCTGCTCGTCGCCTACGTGGTCACCCGCGGCGCGCCCCGCCTGCTGACCGCCGCCCTGCTGTTCGGCTGGGGCGGGGACCTGGCACTGCTCTTCGACGCCGAGGCCGCCTTCCTGATCGGCATGAGCTCCTTCTCCGCCGGGCACGTCTGCTACCTCGTCCTCTTCGGCCGGCGGGCCACGAACCCGCTGCTCGGGGGCGCGTACGCACTCGCGCTCCTCGGGACGGTCGCGCTGCTCTGGAGCGACCTCCCCGCCGACCTGCGGATCCCCGTGGCCGGCTACAGCCTGCTGCTCACGACCATGGCCTACCGCTCCAGCGCGATGGGCCTGCGGGCCGGGATCGGCGGGGCGCTGTTCCTGGTCTCCGACATGCTCATCGCCACCGGCGTCGCGGAATGGCCCCAGCTGCCCCGCCCCGACTTCTGGATCATGGCCACCTACCTGGCCGCCCAGTACCTCCTGGCCACCGGCAGTCTCGCCGCGCACGAGGCGTACCGTAGGGAAGCCCCACAAGGGCAGCACCGCCAAGACTGAACGATCCCTAGCCGGAGGACTGCACCACCATGCGCGCCACCGTCATCCACGCCCCTCACGACATCCGCGTGGAGGAGGTGCCCGACGCTGCGATCCAGCGCCCCGAGGACGCCGTCGTCCGCGTCCTGCGTGCCTGCATCTGCGGCAGCGACCTCTGGGCCTACCGCGGCGAAGCCGAACGCCAGCCCGGCCAGCGCATCGGCCACGAGTTCCTCGGCATCGTCGAGGAGACCGGCTCCGCCGTGTCGGGGCTGCGCGCCGGCGACCTCGTCGTCGCGCCCTTCATGTGGTCCGACGGCACCTGCGACTACTGCGCCGAGGGACTCTTCACCTCCTGCGAGCACGGTGGCTTCTGGGGCTCGGTCGGCCACGACGGCGGCCAGGGCGAGGCCGTGCGCGTCCCGCACGCCGACGGCACCCTGGTGAAGCTGCCCGCCGCGGCGGTCTCCGACGACCACCTGCTGACCGGGCTGCTCGCGCTCTCCGACGTCATGGGCACCGGCCACCACGCGGCGCTGGGCGCGGGCGTGCGCAAGGGTTCCACGGTCGCGGTCGTCGGCGACGGCGCGGTCGGCCTGTGCGGCGTCCTCGCCGCCAAGCGCCTCGGCGCCGAGCGGATCATCGCACTGGGCCGTCACGCGGCCCGTACGGACATAGCCAAGCTCTTCGGGGCCACCGATGTCGTCGCCGAGCGCGGGGAGGCCGCCGAGGCGGCCGTCCGCGAGCTCACCGGCGGCCGGGGCGCACACGCCGTCATCGAGGCGGTCGGCACCGAGCAGTCCATGCGCACCGCCGTGAACATCACCCGCGACGGCGGGGCCGTCGGCTACGTCGGCGTCCCGCACGGCAGCGGCACCGGTCTCGACCTCGGCGTCATGTTCGACCGCAACATCACCCTGCGCGGTGGCGTGGCCCCCGTCCGCGCCTACATTCCGGAGCTGCTGGAGGACGTGCTCAGCGGCGCGATCGACCCGTCGCCCGTCTTCGACCGGGCCGTGTCCCTGGACGAGGTCCCCGACGGCTACCGCGCGATGGACGACCGCAGTGCGCTCAAGGTGATGATCAAGCCCTGAGTCCTGGGACCTGACGCGGGTAAGGGGCCGGCCGCGGAAAAGGGCCGGACGCGGGAAGGGCCGGACGCGGGAAAGGGCCGGGCGGGGGTGACCCCGCCCGGCCCTTCCCCGTATCAGCCGGTTACTTGACGGCCTTGAGCGCGTCGACCACGCCGTAGCCGTAGTAGCCCGTCTGGCCCCACTTGCTCTGGCAGGTGGCGGCGTCGATCAGCGTGCCCGCGCTGTTGTATATCTGGCTCGGGCAGGCGGCCTTCGTGGCCTGGCCCTTGAGCATCGCCTGGATCTGCGAGGGCGCGGCCGACGGGTGGGCGCTCTTGAGCAGCGCCGCGACGCCCGCCACGTGCGGCGCGGCCATCGAGGTGCCCTGCTTGTAGCCGTAGGCCCCGCCCGGGATGGTCGACAGCACGCGCCCGTTGGCGTCCGGGGTGGCCGGGACCTGCCACTTGTCGCCGCCGGGGGCGGCGACGTCCACGACTCCGAGGCCGAAGCTGGAGTAGTACGAGCGCAGGCCCTTGTCCCCGGTCGCCGAGACCGTGACCACGCCCGGCAGCTGCGTGGGCAGGTCCAGGCAGACCTTGGGGTCGATGGTGCGCGGCCCCGGGGTGGTGTCGTTCGGGCTGGATTCGTCCAGGATCGAGTCCGCGGCCAGGTCGTGGTTGGAGTTGCCGGCCGAGGCCACGTGGAGCGTGCCCTTGCGCTCGGCGTACTTGGTGGCCCGGCCGATGGCCTCCACCAGCGCCTTCTGGTCGTCGTCCGCCTTGCAGTTGTAGAGCCAGGGGTCGACGTAGTAGCTGTTGTTGGTCACCTCGATCCCCTTCTCGGCGGCGAACATGAAGCCGCAGACGACCGCCTCGGTGTAGAAGAGGCTGGTACCGGGCTCGCTCACCTTGATCGCGGCGATCTTCACGCCGGGCGCGACACCGCTGATGCCTATGCCGTTGCGCGGGGCCGCGATGGTGCCGGCCACGTGCGTGCCGTGGTCGCTGCCGTCGGCGTACGGGCGCCAGGCGCCCTCGGTGGTGTCCGCGACACCGCCGACGCAGTTGGCCGACTGGCCCTTGGAGAAGTTCGGGGCCAGATCGGGGTGGGTGTCGTCGACACCCGTGTCGATGATGCCCACGGTGACGTCCGGGCTGCCATCGTTGATCTTGTGAGCCTCGTCGGCCTTGATCGCCCGCAGGTCCCACTGGTTGGACTCGAGCGGCTCCTGACCCTCCTGGGCCTGCGCCGCCGCCTTGGCGGCGTCCGCCTCGCTCAACCGCTGAGTGGCGCCTTCCTCGGTGGTCTGCACGGCCTGCATCGGGGCCGTCCGGGTGGCGCCGACCGACACGAACAGGCCGCGCTGGGCTCGCAGCTGCTTGGCGAAGTCCGGGTTCTGGGAATGTGCGACGACGACCCCGATCTCCTCATAGGCCGTCACCACCGTTCCACCGGCTCGCTCTATGGCCTTCTTGGCGGCCTTCACCGTGGCGTAGGAGTTCAGGTTCGCCACGTACGACAGCTTGGGGCCGGTGGTCTCGGCCTTCGAAGCCGTCGCCGCGTCCGCCGTGTTGCCCAGCGGAGCGGCGGAGGCCGCGACCGAGGGCAGGAAGGCGAGCGAGGCGGTGAGCGCCAGGCCGACCGGTACGGCGAGGGCACGCCGGCGGCCGGATCCCAGATGAGCCATGGGTTCTCCACATCATCTTCGAGAAAGCCGTCCGTACGCGGTCGCGTCGGACGGGTTCATGACACGCGAACCTAGCGTCGCCGTTCCCCTCTGCGCCATCAGTTCGAGAAATCAGTTTCCGAAGAATCCGCGGGTGTTGAACCGTCCCGACGCGCCGGCCGTGCCGTTGACAAGGGGGCTCAGCACCACCGTCCCCCACACGGAGGTTGTTTTGTCCGTCGTCCCCACCGCACCCGCGTCACAAGGAGATCCCCCCGTGACCACCGAAGCAGCGCCGCCGCCGGGCAGCGCGGGAACGCCACTGGCGGGCCCCACGGCCGATGATTTCGCCAGCGTCCAGCAGAGCGCCGAGTTCGGCGAACTGCGCACCTCCTACCGCTCCTTCGCCTTCCCGCTCACCGTGGCCTTCATCGCCTGGTACCTGCTCTACGTCCTGCTGTCCAGCTACGCGGGCGGCTTCATGGGGACCAAGCTCTTCGGCAACATCAACGTCGCCCTCGTGCTCGGTCTCGCCCAGTTCGCGACGACCTTCCTCATCGCCTGGCTGTACTCGCGGCACGCGGCCACGAAGCTCGACCCCAAGGCGGAGGCCATCAAGGCGCGGATGGAGGCCGGCCGATGAGCGCGATCCCGCACCTGACGGTCGCCGCCGGAGCGAGCGAGCACCGCCCGCTGATCATCACCCTGTTCGGGCTGTTCGTCGTCGCCACCCTGATCATCACCATCTGGGCCGGCCGCCAGACCAAGGACGCCGCCGACTTCTACGCGGGCGGCCGCCAGTTCACCGGCTTCCAGAACGGCCTCGCCATCTCCGGCGACTACATGTCCGCCGCGTCCTTCCTCGGCATCGCCGGCGCCATCGCCCTCTTCGGCTACGACGGCTTCCTCTACTCCATCGGGTTCCTCGTCGCCTGGCTGGTCGCCCTGCTGCTCGTCGCCGAGCCGCTGCGCAACTCCGGCCGCTACACGATGGGCGACGTCCTCGCGTACCGGATGCGCCAGCGGCCCGTCCGCACCGCCGCGGGCACTTCCACCATCGTGGTCTCGATCTTCTACCTGCTCGCCCAGATGGCCGGCGCCGGCGTGCTCGTCTCGCTGCTCCTCGGCATCACCAGCGACGGCGGCAAGGTGGCCGTCGTCGCGCTGGTCGGCGTGCTGATGATCGTCTACGTGACCATCGGAGGCATGAAGGGCACCACCTGGGTCCAGATGATCAAGGCCGTCCTGCTGATCGCGGGCGCCCTGCTGATCACCTTCCTGGTGCTGCTGAAGTTCGACTTCAACATCTCCGCCCTGCTGGGCCAGGCCGCCGAGAACAGCGGCCAGGGCACGAAGTTCCTGGAGCCCGGACTCAAGTACGGCAAGGACTCGCTCTCGAAGCTGGACTTCATCTCGCTCGGCCTCGCCCTGGTCCTCGGCACCGCGGGTCTGCCGCACATCCTGATCCGCTTCTACACGGTGCCCACCGCGAAGGCCGCCCGTAAGTCCGTGAACTGGGCCATCGGCATCATCGGCGCCTTCTACCTGATGACCATCGCCCTCGGTTTCGGCGCCGCGGCCCTGCTCAAGCGGGCCGACATCCTCGCCTCCAACAAGGCCGGCAACACCGCCGCCCCGCTGCTCGCCCAGGAGATCGGCGGCGGCGCCGACTCCACCGGCGGTGCCATCCTGCTCGCCGTGATCTCCGCGGTCGCCTTCGCCACCATCCTCGCCGTGGTCGCGGGCCTCACCCTGGCCTCCTCCTCTTCCTTCGCGCACGACCTGTACGTGAACGTGATCCGCAAGGGCAACGCCACGGAGAAGGAGGAGGTGCGCGCGGCCCGCTGGTCCACGGTCGTGATCGGCGCCGTCGCCATCGGCCTGGGGGCGCTGGCCCGCGACCTGAACGTGGCCGGGCTGGTCGCGCTCGCCTTCGCGGTCGCCGCCTCCGCCAACCTGCCGACGATCCTCTACAGCCTCTTCTGGAAGCGCTTCAGTACCCAGGGGGCCCTCTGGTCCATCTACGGCGGGCTGGTCTCGGCGGTCGGCCTGGTGCTGTTCTCCCCGGTCGTGTCCGGCAAGCCCACCTCGATGTTCAAGGACGCGGACTTCTACTGGTTCCCGCTGGAGAACCCCGGCATCATCTCGATCCCGCTCGGCTTCCTGCTGGGCTGGCTGGGAACCGTCCTGTCCAAGGAGAAGGCCGACCCGCAGAAGTTCGCCGAGCTGGAGGTGCGCTCCCTCACCGGAACAGGGGCGCACTGAGCGGGCTCTATGAGTTCGACCGAACACCGAGCGTGGCCGCGTCGTAGGTCCCTACGACGCGGCCACGTTACGTCTCGTTCATTTGGGCACCTCTGGCCGACACACGGGTCGCGTAGTCTCGAAATAGAACGCGTGAAGTAGATCCAAAAGGTCGCGCGTACCTCTACATCCGGACAGGGGAGGGGGCCCACAGTGCTTCTCGACACCTACGGCCGCGTGGCCACTGACCTGCGCGTCTCGCTCACCGACCGGTGCAATCTGCGCTGTACCTACTGCATGCCCGAAGAGGGACTGCAGTGGCTCGGGAAGTCCGACCTGCTGAGCGACGACGAGATCGTCCGGCTGATCCGCATCGCGGTCACGCAGCTCGGCATCACCGAGGTCCGCTTCACCGGCGGCGAGCCGCTGCTCCGCCCCGGCCTGGTCGGGATCGTCGAGCAGTGCGCGGCCCTCGAACCCCGCCCCAAGATGTCCCTGACCACCAACGGCATCGGGCTCAAGCGCACCGCGCAGGCCCTGAAGGCCGCCGGCCTGGACCGGGTGAACGTCTCCCTGGACACCCTGCGGCCCGAGGTCTTCAAGACCCTCACCCGCCGCGACCGGCACCACGACGTCATCGACGGCATGGCCGCCGCCCGCGAGGCCGGCCTCACCCCCGTCAAGGTCAATGCCGTGCTCATGCCGGGGCTCAACGACGACGAGGCCCCCGACCTGCTGGCCTGGGCCGTGGAGAACGAGTACGAGCTCCGCTTCATCGAGCAGATGCCGCTCGACGCCCAGCACGGCTGGAAGCGCGACGGCATGATCACCGCCGGGGACATCCTGGAATCCCTGCGCACCCGCTTCACGCTCACCGAGGAAGGGGCCGACGAGCGCGGCTCCGCCCCGGCCGAGCGCTGGGTGGTCGACGGCGGCCCGGCCACCGTCGGCGTCATCGCCTCGGTCACCCGCCCGTTCTGCGGCGCCTGCGACCGTACCCGGCTCACGGCCGACGGCCAGATCCGTACGTGCCTGTTCGCCACCGAGGAGTCGGACCTGCGCGCCGCCCTGCGCTCGGGCGCCCCGGACGAGGAGATCGCCCGTCTGTGGAAGGTGGCGATGTGGGGCAAGAAGGCCGGGTCCGGCCTCGACGACCCGTCCTTCCTCCAGCCCGACCGCCCGATGTCCGCCATCGGCGGCTGAACGGTCCCCTGCGGGGTCAGCGGAGGCGCTCCGAGCCCTCCGGCTGCACCCACTCGTCGATCTTCACGACGTCCTTGAGGAAACCGCGGACCCCCAGGAACTGGGAGAGCTGTTCGCGGTGCTCCTCGCATGCCAGCCAGGTCTTGCGTCGCTCCGGCGTGTGCAGCTTCGGGTTGTTCCACGCCAGGACCCACACGGCCGCTTCGCGGCAGCCCTTGGCGGAACAGATGGGGGTCTCGTCGGGGCCGGAGAAGTCAGAGGAAGTCACGGCCCAACCCTAGAACGGAAAGGCGACGCCGAGCAGCCACGGGGGGAGCTGCCCGGCGTCGGTCCGTCGCTCCGACGGGGGATGCGGAGCGCGTAGGCAGTATGTCACGCAGGACCCCGTGGAGTGCACCGGAACTTCATGATTGATCTGAGCTTTTCTTGAGCTTTCCGGCGTCCAGCTCCGGCAGCACGGGAGCCGGGACGAAGTGCGAGGGCAGCGAGGGCGTCGACTCGCGCCCCGCGTTGGCGATGACCACGGCCACGTAGGGCAGCAGGGCCCCGGCCACGAGGGTCACGATGGCCACCGGGCGCTGCACGTTCCACAACAGCACGGTCGCGATGACCGACAGGGTCCTGACGGTCATCGAGATCACGTATCGGCGCTGTCGGCCCCGCACGTCCTCGGCGAGCCCCATCCGCGCACCGGTGATCCTGAAGACCTCGGTCCCGTTCCGCTTCTGCCGCTTCGTCCGCTCCACGCTCCACCACCCGATCGCCCGCCGGACACTCCCCGGCCCGGACCTCCCACCGTACGCCGCCCCCGTGTCCGCGAGGAGAGGGGGCCACCCCTGGAGAGTGCCCCGAGGGTGCCCCAATGGAGCTGTCCGAAATGCGCGGTGTGCCGGGTGGACCGAGACTGGGCCCACGTGCGCACAACGCGCCAGGAGGAGGCTCGACATGCATTGGTTGTGGGCGATCATCGTCGGTTTCGTGCTGGGGCTGATAGCCCGGGCCATCCTGCCGGGCAAGCAGCACCAGCCCCTCTGGCTGACCACCGTGTTCGGCATCATCGGTGGTGTCCTCGGCAACGCGGTGGCCACCTGGATCGGTGTCGAGGACACCCGGGGCATCGACTGGGTCCGGCACTTGCTGCAGCTTGCCGGAGCCGTCGCCGTGGTCGGGATCGGCGAGATGATCTACGTGGCCATGCGGGGCGGCAAACGCCAGAGGGTGTGAGGCACCCCGGGGCATGCGCATGACGGAGGGGCCGGCCGGACTGTGTGTCCGAACCGGCCCCTCCGTCATGCTCCGTGCCGTGACGTGCGTGCCGTGACGGCCGTGCCGCCCCGTCAGGCGTCGGGCGTCAGGCGCCGGTGACCTCGACCGCCGCCAGGTTCTTCTTGCCCCGGCGCAGCACCAGCCAGCGCCCGTGCAGCAGGTCCTCCTTGGCGGGAACCGCGTCCTCGGCGGTGACCTTCGCGTTGTTCACGTAGGCGCCGCCCTCCTTCACCGTGCGGCGGCCCGCCGACTTGCTCGCGACCAGGCCGGTCTCCGCGAGCAGGTCGACCACCAGGCCGAGCTCCGCCACCCGGACGTGCGGCAGCTCGGACAGGGCCGCGGCCAGCGTGGCCTCGTCCAGCTCCGCCAGATCGCCCTGACCGAACAGGGCCTTCGACGCGGCGATCACGGCGGCGCACTGGTCGGCGCCGTGCACGAGCGTCGTCAGCTCCTCCGCCAGCGCCCGCTGGGCGGCGCGCGCCTGCGGCCGCTCGGCGGTCTGCGCCTCCAGCGCCTCCAGCTCCTCGCGCGACTTGAAGGACAGGATCCGCATGTAGGTGGAGATGTCCCGGTCGTCCACGTTCAGCCAGAACTGGTAGAACGCGTACGGCGTGGTCATCTCCGGGTCGAGCCAGACGGCCCCGCTCTCGGACTTGCCGAACTTGGTGCCGTCCGCCTTGACCATCAGCGGGGTCGCCAGCGCGTGCACGACCGCGCCCGGCTCGACGCGGTGGATCAGGTCGAGTCCGGCCGTCAGGTTGCCCCACTGGTCGGAGCCGCCCTGCTGGAGCACGCAGCCGTAGCGCCGGTACAGCTCCAGGAAGTCCATCCCCTGGAGCAGCTGGTAGCTGAACTCGGTGTAGCTGATGCCCTGGTCGGAGTCCAGCCGCTTGGCGACCGAGTCCTTCGTCAGCATCTTGTTGACGCGGAAGTGCTTGCCGATGTCCCGGAGGAACTCGATGGCGGACATGCCCGCCGTCCAGTCCAGGTTGTTCACCATGAGCGCCGCGTTCTCGCCCTCGAAGGACAGGAACGGCTCGATCTGGGTGCGCAGCCGGTTGACCCAGTTCGCGATGGTCTCCGGGTCGTTCAGGGTCCGCTCGGCGGTCGGCCGCGGGTCACCGATCTGCCCGGTGGCCCCGCCGACCAGCGCCAGCGGCCGGTTCCCGGCCAGCTGGAGCCGGCGCACGGTGAGCACCTGGACCAGGTGCCCCACGTGCAGCGAGGCGGCCGTCGGGTCGAAGCCGCAATAGAACGTGACCGGACCGTCCGCGAAGGCCTTGCGCAGCGCTTCTTCGTCAGTGGACTGGGCGAACAGCCCACGCCACTTCAGTTCGTCGACGATGTCCGTCACGGTCTCTCGACTCCTTCGGATGATCGGAATTGCAACACTTCGTTGCAACGATCAGTCTAGGTGGGTCAGACGCCCTTGCTGACCGAACTCATGTTGAAATCCGGGATGCGCAGTGCGGGCATCGCCGCCCGGGTGAACCAGTCGCTCCACTCGCGCGGCAGGGTCTTCTCGGTCCGCCCGGCCTCCGACGCCCGCGACAGCAGGTCCACCGGGGACTCGTTGAACCGGAAGTTGTTGACCTCGCCGACGACCTGCCCGTTCTCCACCAGGTAGACGCCGTCCCGGGTCAGGCCCGTGAGCAGCAGGGTGGCCGGGTCCACCTCGCGGATGTACCAGAGGCAGGTCAGCAGCAGACCCCGCTCGGTATCCGCCACCATCTCCTCCAGCGACTTGTCGCCGCCGCCGTCCAGGATCAGGTTCCCGAAGCCGGGGGAGAGGGGCAGGCCGGTCAGCCCGGCGGTGTGCCGGGTCGTGGTCAGCTTGGCCAGCTCACCGTCCCGGATCCAGTCGGTCGCCGGGACCGGCAGGCCGTTGTCGAACACCGAGGCGTCGTCGCCCGAGCTGTGCGCGATCACGAACGGCGCGGACTCCAGGCCCGGCGCGTTCGGGTCGCTGCGCAGGGTGAGCGGCAGCTCGGACAGCTTCTCGCCGAGCCGGGTGCCGCCCCCGGGCTTGGAGAAGACCGTACGGCCCTCCACCGCGTCCCGGGCCGCCGCCGACCACATCTGGTAGATCAGCAGGTCCGCCACGGCCGTCGGCGGCAGCAGCGTCTCGTACCGCCCGGCGGGCAGCTCGATCTTCCGCTCCGCCCAGCCCAGGCGTACGGCGAGCTCGGCGTCCAGCACGGTCGGGTCCACGTCCTTGAAGTCCCGGGTCGAGCGGCCCGCCCAGGCCGAGCGCTGCCGGTCCGGGGACTTGGCGTTGAGCTCCAGGGTGCCCATGGGCTGGTCGTGGCGCAGCCGCAGGCCCGTCGAGGTGCCGACGTACGTGGAGACCAGCTCGTGGTTGGCGAAGCCGTACAGCTCCCGGCCGCCCGCGCGGGCCCGGGCGAAGGCCTCGCCGAGGGCCGGGGCGAAGTCCGCGAACACCGCCGAGGTGGTCTCCGCGGGGGCGTCGGCGAAGTCCGGCGAGTTCGGGGTGCCGGTGATCAGCGGCTGGGAGTCCTCGGCCGGGCCCGCCCCGCGCGCGGCCGCCTCGGCGGCCCGTACCAGCGGCTCCAGGTCGGCGGCGGTGACGGCGGAGCGCGAGACGACCCCCGAGGCCGTGCCCTCCTTGCCGTCGACCGTGGCGATGACCGTGAGGGTGCGGCCGCGGGTGACGCCGTTGGTGGTGAGCGCGTTGCCCGCCCAGCGCAGATTGGCGGTGGACTCCTCGTCGGCGATGACGACGCAGCCGTCGGCGGTGGACAGCTCCAGCGCCCGCTCGACGATCTCGTGGGGCTTGGTGGTGCGAATCGACGAGCTCATCGCCCGGCCTCCTGCGTGGTGTTCAAGATGTTCACGTCGCGGAACAGCGCGGACGGGCAGCCGTGCGAGACCGCCGCGACCTGGCCCGGCTGGGCCTTGCCGCAGTTGAAGGCGCCGCCCAGGACGTAGGTCTGCGGGCCGCCGACCTTCTCCATCGAGCCCCAGAAGTCGGTCGTCGTGGCCTGGTACGCGACGTCGCGCAACTGCCCCGCCAGCTTGCCGTTCTCGATGCGGAAGAACCGCTGGCCGGTGAACTGGAAGTTGTACCGCTGCATGTCGATCGACCAGGAGCGGTCGCCGACCACGTAGATGCCGCGCTCCACCCCGCCGATCAGGTCCTCGGTGGACAGCCCGCCCGGATCCGGTTGGAGCGACACGTTCGCCATCCGCTGGACGGGCACGTGGCCCGGGGAGTCGGCGTACGCGCAGCCGTTGGAGCGCCCGAGGCCGGTCAGCTTCGCGATCCGCCGGTCCAGCTGGTAGCCGACCAGGGTGCCGTCCTTGACCAGGTCCCAGCTCTGCGCCTGGACGCCCTCGTCGTCGAAGCCGACGGTGGCCAGCCCGTGCTCGGCGGTGCGGTCACCCGTCACGTTCATGATCGGCGCGCCGTACTTGAGCTTGCCCAGCTGGTCGAAGGTGGCGAAGGAGGTCCCCGCGTACGCCGCCTCGTAACCCAGCGCCCGGTCGAGCTCGGTGGCGTGGCCGATGGACTCGTGGATGGTGAGCCACAGGTTGGACGGGTCCACCACCAGGTCGTAGCGCCCGGCCTCGACGCTCGGCGCCCGCATCTTCTCGGCGAGCAGCCCGGGGATCTGCTCCAGCTCGGAGTTCCAGTCCCAGCCGGTGCCGGTCAGGTACTCCCAGCCGCGGCCCGCCGGCGGTGCGATGGTGCGCATCGAGTCGAACTCGCCCGTGGTGGCGTTCACGGCGACCGCCGTGAGCTGCGGGTGGATGCGGACCCGCTGCTGCGTGGTCACGGTGCCCGCGGTGTCGGCGTAGAACTTGTTCTCGTGGACGGCGAGCAGCGAGGCGTCCACGTGGGCGACTCCGTCGGCCGCCAGCAGCCGCGAGCTCCAGTCGGCGAGCAGCGCCGCCTTCTCCGCGTCCGGCACCTCGAAGGGGTTCACGTCGTAGGCGGAGATCCAGGTCTTCTCCGAGTGCACCGGCTCGTCGGCGAGCTCCACGCGCTCGTCCGAACCGGCGGCCTTGATCACCTGGGCGGACAGCTTCGCCATGGCCACGGCCTGCGAGGCGACCTTGGCGGCGGCGTCCATGGTCAGGTCCACACCGGAGGCGAACCCCCAGCTGCCCCCGTGCACCACCCGGACCGCGTACCCGAGGTCGGTGGTGTCGGACCCGCCGGAGGGCTTGGCGTCCCGCAGGCGCCAGGAGGCGCTGCGGACCCGCTCCAGCCGGAAGTCGGCATGCTCGGCGCCCAGCGCGCGGGCCCGGGCGAGCGCCGCGTCGGCGAGCGCCCGCAAGGGCAGCGCGGTGAAGGCCGCGTCGATGGTATGGGGCACGGAAGTCCTCCCGGGGTCGGGGCCGGTCGCCCCGATCATGTCGCGATCGGGGCGCTTGTGCCTACATCTTTCTGTAGGGACTCGACAGAGCCCGCAGCAAGGCCCTGTCGGGGACCGATTCTCCGAACGGGCGATGCGACCGATAGGTTTTTGGTATTCAGACCGCTACTCGAAAGGGTGATCCGTTGAGCCGCTCGGTTCTCGTCACCGGAGGAAACCGGGGCATCGGCCTCGCCATCGCCCGAGCTTTCGCGGAGGCCGGCGACAAGGTCGCGATCACGTACCGGTCGGGTGAGCCGCCGGAGGCGCTCACCTCGCTCGGCGTCCTGGCGGTGCGGTGTGACATCACCGACTCCGAGCAGGTGGAGCAGGCCTACAAGCAGATCGAGGACGCGCACGGCGCGGTCGAGGTGCTGGTGGCCAATGCCGGCATCACCAAGGACACGCTGCTGATGCGGATGTCCGAGGAGGACTTCTCCTCGGTCGTCGACACCAACCTCACCGGCACCTTCCGGGTGGTCAAGCGCGCGAACCGTGGCATGCTCCGTGCCAAGAAGGGCCGCGTCGTCCTGATCTCCTCGGTGGTCGGTCTGCTCGGCTCGGCAGGGCAGGCCAACTACGCCGCGTCCAAGGCCGCGCTGGTCGGCTTCGCCCGCTCGCTCGCCCGCGAGCTGGGCTCCCGCAACATCACCTTCAACGTCGTCGCCCCCGGTTTCGTGGACACCGACATGACGAAGGTGCTCACCGACGAGCAGCGCGCGGGCATCGTGGGCCAGGTGCCGCTCGGTCGTTACGCGCAGCCCGAGGAGATCGCGGCAGCCGTCAGCTTCCTGGCGTCCGACAACGCCGCGTACATCACCGGAGCCGTCATTCCCGTTGACGGCGGATTGGGCATGGGTCACTGATCACCATGAGTGGAATCCTCGAGGGCAAGCGCATCCTCATCACCGGAGTGCTGATGGAGTCCTCCATCGCGTTCCACACCGCCAGGCTGGCCCAGGAGCAGGGCGCCGAGGTCATCCTCACCGCCTTCCCCCGGCCGACCCTGACGGAGCGCATCGCCAAGAAGCTGCCGAAGCCCGTCAAGGTCATCGAGCTCGACGTCACCAACGACGAGCACCTGGCCCGCCTGGCGGACCTCGTCCGCGACGAGCTCGGGGGCCTCGACGGCGTCGTCCACTCCATCGGCTTCGCGCCGCAGGACGCCCTCGGCGGAAACTTCCTGAACACCCCGTTCGAGTCGGTCGCGACCGCGATGCACGTCTCGGCGTTCTCGCTGAAGTCGCTGACGATGGCCTGCAAGCCGCTGTTCCCGGAGGAGGGCGCGGCCGTCGTCGGCCTCACCTTCGACGCGCAGTTCGCCTGGCCGCAGTACGACTGGATGGGCCCGGCCAAGGCCGCGCTGGAGGCCACCAGCCGCTACCTCGCCCGTGACCTGGGCAAGGAGAACATCCGCTGCAACCTGGTCTCGGCCGGCCCGATCGGCTCGATGGCCGCGAAGTCCATCCCGGGCTTCTCCGAGCTGGCGGACGTCTGGAACCACCGCTCCATGCTGGAGTGGGACATGAGCGACCCGGAGCCGGCGGGCAAGGGCGTCGTGGCCCTGCTGTCGGACTGGTTCCCGAAGACCACCGGCGAGATCGTCCACGTGGACGGCGGCCTGCACGCGATGGGTGCCTGACCCCCGGTCAGACCCACCGGATCCGTACGGCGGCGGGGGGGGGGGGGGGGGGGGGGGGGGGGGGGGGGGGGGGGGGGGGGGGGGGGGGGGGGGGGGGGGGGGGGGGGGGGGGGGGGGGGGGGGGGGG